>CAIYXG010000471.1 GCA_903930035.1 uncultured Actinomycetes bacterium
ACGCGGCCTACAACGTGGAGCTCTTTGGGCTGCTCCGCTACTGGAGCGGCACCCTGGGAGGCTCCCTCCGGAGCGCCCCGACCGCCTCGAGCCGGTCGTTCCTCGCGTTCGGCGCAACGACCGACCCGGTCATCACCGGACTCCCGGGCACAGTGTGCGGTGCGCGCATCAACATTGCTGCCCTGGACCTGGCGACAGCGTTCCCCTGGGACTTCGGCCAGCTGGTGCTCGACGTCGTACCGAAGCCGGGTGGCTCGGGTGCCAGCGTCGGCGGGTCCTTCGGTCCCGTCCGCTTCGACCCGGTGAACGCCACCGGCAGGGTCACGGTCCGGTAGTACGCGGAGCCCGGGCGCCCGGTCCACGCCGGCTGCGCCCGGGCCTCCCTCTGAGTCGGGCGGCGTTGCCCGCAGTAGCCTCCGGCCCCATGGAGATCGGCGTCTCGCTCCCGACCATGGCCCCCGGCTACACGCGGGCCACCACCGTCGACTGGGCGCGGGGCATCGACGCCGGGCCGTTCTCGAGCATCTCGGCGGGGGAGCGCATCACCTTCCGCAACCAGGAGATGCTGGTCATGAACGCGGCGGCCGCAGCGCTCACCGAGCGGGCCCGGATCTTCGTGAACCTGGTTGTCCTGCCGTACCACGCCCCTGCGGTGGCGGCGAAGGAGATCGCCACGCTCGACGTGCTGAGTGGCGGGCGCGTGACCCTGGGGGTGGGCATCGGCGGCCGTGAGCACGACTACCTGGCTGCCGGCTACCCGTTCGAGCGTCGTCACGCCCGCCTGGACGAGGGTGTCGCCGAGCTGCGCCGCATCTGGGCCGGGGGCGCGCCGTTCGAGGGCGGCGACCCGGTCGGCCCCACCTGCGTGCAGGCCGGCGGCCCGCCGATCCTGGCCGGGGCCATGGGGCCCAAGGCGCTGGCCCGCGCCGCGAAGTGGGCCGACGGCATCTCC
Source organism: uncultured Actinomycetes bacterium (assembly GCA_903930035.1). Lineage (GTDB taxonomy): Bacteria > Actinomycetota > Acidimicrobiia > Acidimicrobiales > Microtrichaceae > CAJANQ01. The sequence goes on from CAIYXG010000471.1 coordinate 953, forward strand.
GGCTTTGCCATCGACGCCGACGGGGCCGGCATGGCCGCCGCAGTCGCGGCCGCCACGCAGGCCTGGGAGGCCGAGGGCCGGTCCACGGCGCCGCGCCACGTCTCGGGCTGCTTCACCGTGCTCGGCACGGCCGACCCGCAGGCCGACCTGCAGCAGTTCACCTACGACTACCTGGAGATCTTCGGCAAGGGGATCGCCCGGGCCATGGCCGACGCGGCGCCCGTCTGGAGCCCGGAGCGGCTGCACCAGGTCCTCGACGACGCCGAGGCCGCCGGGGTGGACGAGTTCATCCTGGTGCCCGGCACCACCGACCCGGCCTGCCTCGCCGCCTTCGCCGAGGTCGTCGCCGCCCGCGCCTAGCGGCCCACGGGTAGGGTTGCCGGGCACGGGCAGGGGGTTCTGCCCGGTCACGGACCCTGTGGAGGAACCATGCGCCGCCGCGCTGCCACCGTCGCCCTCGCCGCCGTCGCCGTGGTGGCCGCCGCCGTGCTCACCGGGTGCGGCTCCAGCGCCGACGACGACGGCGCTGCCGCGTCGACCACGACCGCCAAGGAGCAGCTCACCGCCAGGATGACGGTGGGCAAGATCGCCACCCTGGACGGCCAGTTCGCCCAGTTCCTGGACCTGGCCAAGGTGGCCGGCATCACCGACGAGCTGGACGCGGAGGGCCCCATCACCGTGTTCGCCCCCAACTCCGAGTCCGTCGTGAAGCTGGGCAAGGCCAAGATCGACGGCCTCAAGGGCAACAAGGCCAACCTGAAGGTGGTCCTCGAGAACCACGTCGTGGAGGGCAAGCTCACGCTCGCCGACCTGGCCGGCATGAACGGCAAGACCCTGGAGGCCGTGAGCGGCAAGCAGCTGCTGGTGGGGGTCGACGGCAACGTGGTGACCGTCGGCGGCGCCAAGGTCGTGAAGTCCAACATCGACGCCGAGAACGGCGCCGTGTTCGTGGTCGACGGGCTGGTCCAGCCGGAGGGCTAGGTGTCAAGCCGTGCTCAGGGGCACGTGCACGCCTGAAGTGAACCCTCCTCGAGCCAGCGCGAGTCCGTCGGAGCCGGCGTTGACCCGATGCGACGCAGTCGATACTTTCACGACGAGGCGCTCCTCGATCCGATCCAGGATCGAGTCAGCGAGCGGGGAGGGGCAGGTTCCTGTTGAAAGTCGGTTCGATGATTCGGTCGCGCTGGGCGGCGGTCGGGGCGGCGGTCGCTGTCGCGGTTGGCGGCGGCGGACTTGCGCTCGCGGGTG
>CAIYXG010000472.1 GCA_903930035.1 uncultured Actinomycetes bacterium
CAGGCCCGGTCGGTGAAGGTCCTGCCGCACATGGTCACCGCCCTCGACGCCGTCCTGGCGTCCTCGCGCGACATGGCGGGCGGGATGACGGCGGACGAGGTCCGGCCGGTGGTCCCGGGCGAGCAGCGCTACTACGAGGGGCCGCTCTACCTCCGCGCCTACGAGGACCCGGTACTGACCATCGAGGAGCCCCGCACCGTCTGGGTCGCCCTCGTGGGCACCCTCACCGGCCTGCTGGTCGCCGCAGGGGTCATGCTGACCCAGCAGCGCGTGCCCCGGGTCAACGACGACGACGACCTGCGCCGCCACCTGGGCCTGGTGACCTGGGCCCACGTCGGCGGTTCGGGACGCCGGTACTCGGCCACCCGGGACCAGTTCCTGCAGGTCGACACGATGTCCCAGGAGATGTGGGCCCGGGGTGCCCCTGCGCGCGGGCTGCCGGCCGGCGGCACCGCACTGGTCGACGGCGTGGCGCGCCGGACGGTGGTCGCGACGCCGCGCCACGACCGTGCCGTGCAGACCCTGGCCATGGGCGTCGCCGCCGGACTGGCCGCCGAGGGCCACCAGGTCGTGCTGGTCGACGCCCAGGTGGACCGGCCGTGGATGAGCGTCCGCCTGGGGGCGGCGTTCCGGCCCGGCCTCATGGAGGCGACCTCTGGACAGGTCGCGGTGGCCGACGTCCTGCGACCGGTGCCCCGCCGGCTCCTGCCCCGTGCCGTGCGGCGCGCGCTGGGCGACGGCACCGTCCACCTGGTGCCCGCAGGCCGTCCCGCCAAGGGCGAGTCCGCGCGGCTCGACCCCGCGGTACTGGACCAGCTCGGTCCCGACGTGCGCGTGGTGGTCCTGGCCCCGGCGCTGCTGGGCACGGTCTCGGCCCTCGAGACCCTGGCGTGGGCCGACAGCACGGTCTTCGCCGTGGTCGAGGGGCGGACCGCCACCCGTGACGCAGAGGAGGCAGCGGCCCGGGCCCGCACCTTCGTCACCGGCCCGGTCGGCGCCGTCCTGCTCGACGTCTGACCGGCGTCCCGGCTGGCAACGGTCGGGGCGGCCTCCTACGGTGGTCGGCATGGCCCCCGACGCTGTGTCCGGGTCCTCCGACGCCCCTCCCGGGGCCGGCGACGTTGCCGGTCCGGACGGTGAGCAGGTGCGCAGGACGGAGAACCCGGTGGACGGCCCGCTCGAATGGATCGACAACCACTGCCACGTGGCCGGCTCGTCCGACCTCGAGGGGGTGCTGGCCGACGCCGCGGCGGCGGGCGTCGTCGCCCTCGTCGACGTGGCCTGCACCGTCGAGCAGTCGGAGCAGCACCCGGCGCTGCTGGCCGGCCGTCCGGACGTCTGGGGCACCGTGGGCGTCCACCCCCACGAGGCCGAGCCCGACGAGCCGCGGCTCGGCCGCCTGGCGGAGCTCCTCGACGAGCACCCCGACCACCTGGTCGCCGTGGGGGAGTGCGGCCTCGACTACTTCTACGAACACTCTCCCCGTGACGTGCAGCGTCGCGTGTTCGCCGCCCAGGTCCGGCTGGCCCACGAGCGGGACCTCCCGCTGGTGGTCCACACGCGCGACGCCTGGGACGACACGTTCGCGGTGCTGGCCGCCGAGGGCGCGCCGCGCCGGACGGTCTTCCACTGCTTCACCGGCGGTCCGGCCGAGGCCGAGCGGTGCCTGGAGCTGGGCGCCCTGCTGTCCATCAGCGGGATCGTCACCTATGCGAGCGCGGGCGACCTGCGCGCGGCCGTGGCCCTGGCGCCGCTCGACCGGCTCATGGTGGAGACCGACTCCCCGTTCCTGAAGCCCTCGCAGGTCAGGGACAAGGGCCGCAACCGGCCGGCGCTGGTGCCGTACGTGGGCCAGAAGGTCGCGGCGGTCAAGGACGTCCCGGTGGCGCAGGTGGCGGCCGCGACCACGGCCACGGCCCGCGCGTTCTTCGGCCTCCCGGGCGGTGCCCCGTGAACGGCTACGTGCGGATCCTGGGCGTCGAGCTGCCGACCCGGTACGCCGTGGGGATCGGGGCGACCGTGGTGGCCGTGCTCGTCCTGCTCGTCGGCGGCCGCGGCGGGTCCGACCAGGACCAGGCCGCGACCTCGTCGACGACCTCCACGACGGCGACCACCACGACGCTGCCGCGCACGGGCCGGTCCCCCATCACCATCCGCCAGCGCACCGCGGCCGACCTGGTGATCCGCCCGGACTGGGTCAAGAAGGGCACCAGCCAGTACGCGGACCCCTCCGACGACCGGGCGTCCACCCAGACCATCACCACGCTCGCCCCGTCGACCTCGGCCTCGGTGCCGCGGTACCGCCCGGCCACCACCACGACCGAGGCCCCGCCCCGCTCCGGCTCCGGCACCAGCGCCGGGTCCGGGGGCTGACGTGCTGGGACCCGACGAGGTCCGGGAGCTGCTCGGCCGGCACGGGCTGGCGGCCCGGAAGTCGCTGGGCCAGAACTTCGTGGCCGACCCGGCGGTGGTCGAGTGGATCGCTGAGCAGGCGGGTACCGGCCCGGGCGACCGCGTCGTCGAGGTCGGCCCGGGGCTGGGTTCGCTGACCCTCGCGCTCGCGGCCGCCGGCGCCCACGTGCTGGCCCTCGAGAAGGACGAGGGGCTGGTGCCGGTCCTGCGCGACGTCCTGCGTGCCTCGGGCGTCGACGAGGGCACCGCCGACGGGCAGGTGCTCGTGCGGCGGGCCGACGCCCTGGAGGTCGACTGGGACGAGGTGCTCGGCCCCGACGCGGCCCCGGGGTCGTGGACGCTGGTCGCCAACCTCCCCTACAACGTGGCCGTGCCCGTCGTGATGTCCGTCCTGGCCGACGCCCCCGCCGTGGGCCGCCTGGTGGTGATGGTCCAGAAGGAGGTCGCCGAGCGGCTCGCGGCCGGGCCGGGCGGCCGGACCATCGGCCTGCCGTCGCTGCGCACCGCCTGGTACGCCCGGGCCCGGGTGCTGGGCGACGTGCCGCCGGAGGCCTTCGTCCCTGCGCCGCGCGTGGTCTCGTCGGTCGTCGCCGTGGAACGGCACGAGCCACCCTCGCGGCTCGTCGGCCCGGACGACGCGCTGGGTCTGGCCGAGCGCGCCTACCACCAGCGCCGCAAGATGCTCCGGGCCACCCTGGGGCCGCAGCTCCCGGACGGCGCGCTCGAGGCCGCCGGGATCGACCCGCAGTCGCGGCCCGAGTCGCTCGGCGTCGCCGACTGGGCCCGGCTGGCCGAGGTCGTCGCCGGCGCCGGCCCGCGCACGGCCCCGGCGACCGGGAGGGGCGGGGCATGACGCCGCCGGTGCACCTGCGGGCCCCGGCCAAGCTGACCCTGTCCCTGCGGGTGACCGGGGTCCGTGACGACGGCTACCACCTGGTGGACGCCGAGATGGTGCTCGTCGACCTGTACGACGAGCTGGACGTCGACCCCGACGGCACCGGGCTCGTCGTGGTCGACCCCGACGGCACCGAGCGCGCGGGGGACGCCGACGACCTGGTGGCCCGCGCCCTGGTGCTGGCCGGCCGGACGGCCGGGGTCCGGCTGCGCAAGCGCATCCCCGCCGGCGCCGGCCTGGGCGGGGGGAGCTCCGACGCCGCGGCCGTGCTGCGGTGGGCGGGGGTCGACGACCTGGACCTGGCGGCCCGTCTGGGGGCCGACGTGCCGTTCTGCCTGGCCGGGGTGGCCGGGACGGGCCGGGCGAGGGTCACCGGGATCGGGGAGGTGGTCGACCCGCTGCCGTTCGAGGCGCGGACGCTGACGCTCCTGACCCCGCCGCTGCACTGCTCGACGCCGGCCGTGTACCGGGCCTGGGACGAGCTCGGCGGCCCCCGGGGCGACCACGGCAACGACCTGGAGCCGGCGGCGCTGGCCGTCGTGCCCGAGCTGGCGCGGTGGCGGGACCTGCTGGGCGACGCGACGGGTCAGCGGCCCCGGCTGGCCGGCAGCGGGTCGACGTGGTTCGTCGACGGGGACCACGCCGCCGCCGCGGCGGGGGTCCAGGTGGTGCACACGGTCGGCCCTGACGCCGGCTGAGCCGGGGGACCGGACCGCCGCGGGGCGGCGGTCGGCTACTTGCCGCGGGCGCGACGCTGGTGGCGCGTCCGCCGCAGGAGCTTCTTGTGCTTCTTCTTCCGCATGCGCTTACGGCGCTTCTTGATCAGCGAACCCATGAGGACGCCGACACTACGGGGCAACGTGCGTGCCGCTCAAAACGGACGGCCCACCGGTACAGTGACGCCGTGCCGTACCGCCCGCCGCAGGGAGCCCGATGACGCCCGCCCGCTCCGACGCGGGGCTCCCGGCGCTGACCCCGACCGAGGGGGAGCGGCGCCCCGGCGTCAAGCTGACCCGCAAGCAGCTCGCCGTGGTGCTGGTGTCCATGGTGGTGACCGCGCTGCTCGCCGTCGTCCTCGCCTCGAGCAGCCCGCCGATCTACCGGACCTCCCGGTCGATCCTCGTGCTGTCGGGCTCCAACCCGAACGACAACGACGTGCTCGTCCGGTCGCTCGAGAGCCTGGTGAAGTCCAAGGGGCTGGCGGCCGAGATCAAGCGTCGCGGCGGGCTGGACCTGCCGATCGACCAGATCGCCGGCGCCGTGTCGACCAAGCGGGCGCCCGAGTCCGCCTACCTCGACATCGTCGCCTCGTCGCCCGACCAGGAGACCTCCGAGGCCATCAGCGCCCAGGTGGTCCCTGCCCTGCGCGGGGCGTTCGAGTCCTACCAGCGCGAGCTCCCGGTCGAGAGCCGGATCGCCGGCCCGATCTTCCAGGAGGTCTTCACCCGGCCCCTGCAGCAGACCTCCAAGTTCCCGCTCTGGTTCGCCCTGCTCGCCGGCCTGCTGCTCGGCGGGCTCGTGCCCTTCCTGTTCTTCCTGGTGCGCAACCTGCGCAAGCCGGTCGTGGCCTCGGCCCAGGACGTCACCGACGCCATCGACCTGCCGATCCTGGTCAAGGTGCCGCCGCTCACCGGCCGCGGGGCCAACCCGCAGGACGCCGTGGCGGGCGTGATCGCCGCGGTCGAGCGGCTCAGCCTCAACGACGCCATCCACCGGCTCGTGCTGGTCGGGGCCGACGAGGGCCAGGACCGCGCCCAGCTGGCGCTCGCCATGGCCTGCGTGATCGCGCGCAGCTTCGGCCAGCCGGTCGCGCTGGTGGACGCCGACCTGGAGCACGGCGCGCTCACCGCCCTGGTCCACGGCGACGACCAGCCGGGTCTCTCCGAGTGCCTCTCGGGCCAGGTGGCGCCGGACAGCGCGCTCGTGGCCCTGGGCGCCCACCAGATCCCGGAGACGCTGGCCGACCTGGCCGCCCCGGACGGCATGGTGCGGTTCCTGGGGGCGGGGACCGACCGCAGCCGCAACGTCCTGCGCATGCGCTCCACGTTCCACCGGGTGCTCGAAGGGCTCGCCGGCCGCTACGTCGTGCTGATCAACGGCCCCTCGGTCCCCGGTCCGGTGCCCACCTCCCAGCTGCTGTCGCTCGCCGACGCGACCCTGATGGTCGTGGCCGAGGGGCAGACGAGCCTGACCGACGCCCGCTCGGCGGGCGACACGCTGCGGTCGTTCAGCTCGGGCCCGGCCGGCGTGGTCGTCCTCCGCAGCTAGTCGTGACCGCCGAGGACCGGTCCACCGACCACCACGTCGGTGACGGGAACGACGGGCAGTCGCTCGGGACCACCGCGGCGCGGGGGTTCCTCTGGGCCAACCTGGGCATCGTGGTCCGCTACGGCTCGGGCCTGGTGCTCGCCGCCGTCCTCGCCCGCACGCTGGACCCCGGCGCCTACGCCGTCATGGTCACGCTCATGATCGTGACCTTCTACTTCGACAACGC
>CAIYXG010000473.1 GCA_903930035.1 uncultured Actinomycetes bacterium
GCTGCGGCCCGGGTGCGGACCGCGCAGGGTGCGTGGTTCGCTGCGCTCCCGCCGGAGCTGCGCGGACGGCTCCACCTGGTCGTGTCCAACCCGCCCTACGTCGCGCCGGAGGCCGGCCTGCCGGCCGAGGTCGTGGACTGGGAGCCGGCCACCGCGCTCTTCGCCGAGGACGGGGGCACTGCGGCGCTGCGCGAGCTCGTCACGGGCGCGGGGGAGTGGCTCGTCGACGACGGGGTGCTGGTGTGCGAGCTCTCGCCGGAGCAGGCCCCTGCGATGGTGCAGCTGGCGCTGGGGCACTTTGCCGAGGCCCGGGTCGAGCCCGACCTCACGGGCCGGGACCGCGCGCTCGTGGCCCGGCGCCCCCACCGCTGACCCGGCCCGGCGGCAGGGCTAGGGTTCGGACGTCCACTGGTCCGAGGGGGATCGACCATGTTCTTCGGGAAGAAGCCGCAGGAAAGCACCGACTGGCTCGCCAGCATCCCGTTCTTCGAGGGGTTCTCCGACGCCGACCTGCAGCGGGTCGCCGAGCTGGGCAGCGAGGTCGAGGCCCCGGCCGGCACCGTGATCATGGACCAGGGCGACCCCGGCACCGAGTGCTTCGTGATCGAGACCGGCACGGCCAGCGTCTACGTCCGTGGCGAGCACGTCGCCACGCTGTCCGCCGGGTCCATGGTCGGGGAGATGGCGCTGGTGGACCACCGCCCCCGCACGGCCACCGTGGCGGCCGACACCGACCTGCGGCTCGTGCGGTTCGACTCGAGGGCCTTCCGGACGCTGCTCGACGAGATGCCGGCGGTCTCCGAGAAGGTCCTCACGCTCCTGTCCAACCGGCTGCTCCACCCCGAGGGCTGAGCCGGTCGCTGGCGACGGCTCAGGCGAAGGACATCACGCCGTCGGGCCCGACGACCACGGCGGCGCCCACCAGGTCCTCGGACGCGGCTCGGGCCATCAGGTCGGCGTCGTCGCTGACCGCCCAGGCCCGAGACCCCGCCGGAGTCCGGACCGCGGCGTGCGCCCGCTCCGGCCGGCGGTCCCGGCCGAACATGACCGTCCACGTCTCGACCGTGGCCGGGCCCTGGTAGTCGTCCTCCACCCCGGTCCCCGGCACCTCGTCGATCTGGGCCTGCGGCGCGGCGTGGCGGAACCCGGCAGCGGGCGGCGCCGTCGAGTAGACGCCGAAGCTGTGCTTGTCGACGTGGCCGCCGTTGGCCGTGACGAGCCCGACCGCCCCGGCGTCGCGGCGCAGCACGTCGACCATGGACGCGATGGCGTGGCCGACCGGGTTGTTCCAGGGCCCGCCGGCGAACCCCAGGCCGCCGTAGACGGTGAGGGGGAGGGTGTCGTCCACCCCCAGCTCCTTGACGGCGAGCTGCACCGCGGACGGGAAGCAGGAGTAGAGGTCCAGGTGGCCGAGCTCCTCGACCCGCACGTCGGCCAGCTCCAGCGCCAGGCTGCCGGCCGTGCCGATGGCGGGGGAGGAGACGAAGTCGCGCCGCTCCGACATCGTCCGGTCCTTGCCGTCGGTGCCGGCGTGCACGAACACCCATCGGTCCCTCGGGGCACCGAGCGCCGCGGCACGGTCCGCCGAGCACACCACGACGGCCGACGACATGTCGACGTCGGGGTTGGACACCATGCGCTTGGTGTAGGGGAAGCCCACGAGGCGGTTGTCCTCGGTGGGCGTGGTGATCTCGGCGGGGGTGTAGGCCGTGCGGCGCCACGCGTAGGGGTTGGTGGCTGCGACCTGCGAGAACCCGGCCCAGACGCGACCCACATGGGCGAGGTGCTCCTCCAGCGTGCGGCCCGACTCGTGCCACAGCGCGTTCTCGAACAGCGGGTAGGCCTGGGTGGGCATGAAGATCCCGCGGGCCTGCTCGGCCGGGTGGCCCATGAGCATCGGCTCGCCGTCGTTCCACGTGGGGGCGACCTCGTCGTCCTGCCGGGGCCAGTCGAGCTCCCGGCCGTGCTTCCGGGCGTCCATCCGGGTGCGGTACGCCTCGCCGCCCACCACGACGCCCAGGTCGACGTCGCCGGCCGCCACCGCCCGGGCCAGCCGGTTCACCAGCAGCTGCGGCGTGTTGCCGCCCACGGTCGGGTACCAGGTGGCGGCGCCGGCGGCGCCCACGGCGTCGGCCACCAGCCGGGCGGGGTCGCGGTACCGCCACGAGATCACCGGCACTGCGGCGACGACCTCGGCCCGGGCCGCCGCGCCGGGCGCCCCGGCGTCGGCCTCGGCGAGGCGGAGCGCCTCCACCATGAGCTCGTGCGGGGCCCGGGGCGCGTCCCCCTCGTCGACGCGGTTGACGAGCTGCCCGACGCCGACGACGACCGGGGTGCGGGGATCGATGGCCATGGGCCGGGAGCGTACGAGACAGGTCCTCGGGTCCCCCAACGGGGGCGGCCAACGGCCCTCCGGCGCCGTCGTAGACTGCGGCCCGTGACCGACCCCCTCACGAACTCCTCGGGCGGCCCGCTCCGCGTGGCGATGGGCGCCGACCACGGCGGCTACCTGATGAAGGACGCGCTGGCCGAGCACCTGCGGGCCCGTGGCGCGGAGGTGCTGGACCTGGGCACGAACAGCGGCGACCGGGTCGACTACCCCGAGTTCGGGGCCGCGGTCGGCCGGGCCGTGGCCGGCGGCGAGGCCGACCTGGGCGTCTGCGTCTGCGGTTCTGGCATCGGCATCTCGATCGCTGCCAACAAGGTGGCGGGCGTGCGTGCCGCGGTCGTCCACGACGAGACCTCGGCCCGCCTCAGCCGCGAGCACAACGACGCCAACGTCCTCTGCCTCGGCGAGCGGCTGGTGGGCCCGGCCGTGGCGGTCGCGGCCCTCGACGCCTGGCTCGACGCCGAGTTCGAGGGTGGCCGCCACACCGCCCGCGTCGCCCAGCTGGACGACCTGCGCCCCTGACCTGCCCGCCCGCCCGGACCTGCACCGACCCACAAGCATTCCCCGACCCCCCGCCCCCCC
>CAIYXG010000474.1 GCA_903930035.1 uncultured Actinomycetes bacterium
CCGCGGCCGACCCCGCACCGGCGGTCGCCCCCACCGGCCGCGACGGGCTGGCCCAGTCCAGCGCCGGCGCGTCGTGCTGGGGGATCCACCAGGAGTACCCGGCCCTGCCCGACGGGACCTACTGGGTGGTCACCCCCACGCTGGGCAGACCGCTCCAGGTGTGGTGCGACATGACGGTCGACGGCGGCGGGTGGGCGCTCGTGGGTCGGGGCCGCGAGGGCTGGACGTTCGCCCGTGACGGCCAGGGCTCGGCCGCGCAGGTCCGGAACCCCGTGGCCGGCCCGGCGGCCTTCACACCGGCTGCGCTGGCCACCGACCTGGTGGACGGGCTGCTCGACGGCGCCCGGACCAGCGACCTGCCCGACGGCATCCGGGTGCGCCGCGCCGCGAACCTGTCGGGGACGGCCTGGCAGGAGCGCCGGCTGGCGGTCAAGGACCAGGCCGGGTGGTCCTGGGCGTTCGGCGGCGGCGTCCAGCTGTCGTCGACCACCGTGGACGGTGCCACCTACGCGTGGGGCAACACCCGCGACAGCAGCGTGGCCTGGGGCGGGCAGCCGTCCAACGGCCTGACCGGCGTCAACGACCTGCGCCGGATGATCACCTACCCGATGACCCAGCACGGCGGCCGGGCGGGCTTCGCGTACGGCAGCACCACCTCGGGCTCGTCGTCGTCGACCGCCTACCTCTGGCAGCAGGCCTCGGAGCGCTTCGCCGTCGCCTTCGCCCAGGTCTTCGTGCGGCCCCGCCTGTCCAACAGCACGGCGGCCCCGGCGGTGCCGGCCGACGGGCTGCCGGCGGCGGCCCGGCCCTGGTCCCTGCGCCAGGGCGCAGAGGTCCAGCCGTGGGGCGTCGCCGGGCTCGACCACACCGGGGAGGCGCGCGTCGAGCCGTGGGAGTCGCCCGTGCTCTCGCTGGAGGTCGCGGCGGACCGCGTGTACGTGGGCGGCCGGTTCACGACGGTGCAGCAGGGCGTCGCGGGCGTTCCGGTCGCGCAGCCCTACCTGGCCGCCTTCGACCGACGCACCGGTGCGTGGGTGGACACGTTCCGGCCCCAGCTCGACGGCCGGGTCTGGAGCGTGGTGGCCACCCCGGTCGGCCTGCTCGTGGCCGGCGACTTCCTGTCGGCCGGGGGCCGGCCCGGGACCACGGGGCTGGCCATGCTCGACCCGGCCACCGGCGCGGTCGTGACCACCTGGAAGGCCAGCCTGCGCCGGGAGTCGTCGACGGGGGAGCGGGCCCTGGCCCGTGCCGTGGCGGTGTCGTCCGACGCCGTCTACGTGGGCGGCCGGTTCACGCACGTCACCGGCGGCACCTGGAACGAGGTCCGCGTGTCCAACGCCGTCAAGGTGCGGCTCAGCGACGGCACCCCGCTCACGTCGTGGAAGCCCTCGGTGCCCTCCCTGACGGCGTCGATCTCCTTGAGCCCGGCGGGGGACCGGGTCCACCTGGCCGGCTACTTCGACCGGGTGAACGGGGATCCGTCCGCCGGGTACTTCGCGACGCTGGACCCCACCACCGGTGCGGTGCTCCCCGGCCAGGGTGCGTTCCAGCCGTCGCACCCCACCTCGAACAAGTACCAGCTCGCGGTCCAGGAGGTGGGGGACACGGTGGTGGTGGGCGGCTCCCAGCACGTTCTGCAGCAGTACCGCCGCTCGGACCGGTCGCTCCTGCGGGCACACGTGACCCTGTCGGGCGGCGACACCCAGGCGCTCGCGGTCGTGGGCGGGCAGCTGTTCGCCGCGTGCCACTGCTACAACTGGACGTTCTCGGACACCAACCAGTGGCCGCTGCCCACCGGCTACTCCCGGGTGGACCCGGTGAACGGGATCTCCATGCTCGACCCGGTGACGTTCGAGCAGCGCCCGACGTTCCACCCTGCCTCGTTGCGGGGCAGCGACGCGATGGACGGCATCTGGGCCCTGCACGGCGACGCCGACGACTGCCTGTGGTTCGGCGGCGACGTGGTCCGCCGCTCCTACAGCGGCGACGCCGCCGCCGACTGGCTGGGCAACGTCGGCCGGTTCTGCCCCGAGGACCGGACAGTGCCCACCGCCCCCTCGGGCCTGACGGCGACCTCGGCCGACACGTCGCTGACACTGCGCTGGGCACGGTCGACCGACGTGGCCGGCACGCCCGAGTACTGGGTCTACCGGGACGGCCGGGTGGTGGGCACGACCACCGGCACCTCCTGGACCGACACCGGCCGGACCGGCCCGGCCACCTACGCGGTCCGGGCCGTGGACGCCGCCGGCAACCGGTCGGCCTCCACCCCGCCGACGGTCCTGAGCCCGTTCGGGCTGGTGCTGTCGCCCATGAAGGCGCCGTGGCGCTGGACCTACCCGTCCACCACGCCGGCCGACGGCTGGGCCGGGCGCTCCTTCGACGACTCGTCGTGGGCCACCGGCACCGCCGAGCTGGGCTACGGCGACGGCGACGAGGCCACGCTCGTCAGCGCCGCCCCCGTCCCGCGGCCCCTCACCGCCTACTTCCGCCGCACGGTCACGGTGCCCGACCCCGGCCAGTTCTCGGAGTTCGTGGTGGACGTCGTCCGCGACGACGGCGCCGCCGTCTACGTGAACGGCACCGAGGTCTGCCGGTCCCACCTGCCGCCGGGCCCGTTGTCGGCGTCGACCGCGGCGACGGCGGTCGTGTCCAGCCGGACCGACGAGACCACGCCGGTTCGCTGCACCGTGCCGCCGGGCGTGGTCGTGGCCGGCGACAACGTGGTCGCCGCGGAGGTCCACAACGCCGACCGGTGGAGCAGCGACCTCAGCTTCGACCTGCGCCTCGGCGGACGGCGCTGACGTGCGCCACCGGCACGCGGTCCTGGCCGCGTGCGCCGCCGGCCTCGTGGTGCTGCTGGTCGCCGGGGGCGCGTCCCCCGAGGGGCGGCCCCTGCCGCCGGTGGGCACGACGTCCACCACGGTCCACGCCGGCCCCCGCTGGCGGACGGTGTGGGAGGACGACTTCGACGGCACGTCGGTGTCGGCCGACCGTTGGCGGGTGGAGCACTCGACGTTCGGCGACGGCAACCGCGAGCTGCAGTGCTACACGCCCGACAACGTGCGCGTGGCCGGCGGCCGCCTGGTGCTGGAGGCCCGCCGCGGGCCCACCACCTGCCCCAACGGGAGCACCCGCGCCTACTCCTCGGGGATGGTCCGCAGCAGGGCGGGCTGGGCCTACGGCGCGTTCGAGGTGCGGGCCCGCGTCCCGGTCGGCGCCGGGTTCCTGCCCGCCGTCTGGCTGCTGCCGACGTTCTACCCCTACGGCCGGAACGGCCGCTCGGGAGAGCTCGACGTCGTGGAGGTCAACACCACCGACGCCCGCGCCGCGATCGTCACGGCGCACTGGACCCACGAGGACTGCGGCTGGGGCTGTGCCCGGTACGGCCGGCGCGTCCCCCTGGCCGACACCCACGAGCTCCACACCTACCGGCTCGAGTGGTCGCCCGGCCGGCTGCTCTGGCTGGTCGACGGCGACCCGGTGTTCGAGCTGGGCGACGACGCGCCCGCCCGCTGGTCGTCGTCGGCGGCGCGGGCGGCGCCCGGCTCGGCGACCTACCCGGCGCCGTTCGACGCGCAGAACCCCATGTACCTGCTGCTCAACCTGGCCGTCGGTGGCAACACCCCGGGCCCGCCCGACGGCCGCACGCCGTTCCCGGCCCGGCTGGAGGTGGACCGGGTCACGGTCCAGCAGCAGGTGCGGCCCTGAGCGTCGTCGGCCGGGCTCAGACGGAGCTGGCGGCGCCGCCGCCACCACCGGGCAGCCGGAACGCGACGAGCAGGCCGTCGACGCCGCCGAGGGCCGTGGCGCCCGGCAGCTGGCCGGCGGTGGAGCCGCTGAGCACCAGCAGCCCGTCCTCCGTGCGGGTGAGTCCGGTGACGTCGTCGTCCTCGGCCGCCCCGAACCGGCTGGTCCACAGGACCTGCCCGCTCTCGGCGTCGAGCGCCGCGACGAAGGCGTCGCGCCCGCCGCCCGGACCAAGGTCCCCACGCAGGGTGCCCAGGCTGGCGTCAGTGGTGCCCGCCACCAGCAGCGTGGCGCCGTCGGCCAGCACGGCGGTGACGCGGTCGGTGCCGGCCGAGCCGAACTGGGTGGCCCACTGGCGCCGGCCGTCCGGGCCGAGCGCCACGACGAGCGCGTCGGTGCCGCCGGCCGACGCAGCGCCCACCAGGCCGCCGGTCGTGCCACCGACCACGAACTGCTCGGTGCCCCGGCGCGCCTCGCCCGCCGCGGTGGCGGCCAGCAGCTCGTCGTCGGCCGCGGAGCCGACCTGGGAGGCCCAGCGCTGGTTGCCCGCAGGGTCGAACCGCGCCACGAAGCCGTCGGTGCCCCCGAGCGCCCGCCCGGCCGCGTCGCCGCCCGTGACGCCCACGACCACGGCGTCGCCGCCCTCGCTGGTGGTCACGCCGGTGGCCCGGTCGGGGGCGAACGAGCCGAACTGCCGGATCCACAGGGGCTGCCCGGCCGGGTCGACCTTGGCGACCACGGCGTCGCCGTCGCCGAGCCCTCGGCCCGACGGGTCCTGGGCGCGGGGCACGACGCCGGAGGTGGCGCCCACGGCGTACCCGTTGACCACGGTGGTCGGACCGGTGCCGCCTGCGGCCTCCGTGCGGGGGACCGCGACCCCGACCAGGGTGTCGTCGGCGTCGCCGCCGATGCCGACCTCCTCGCCGAGCGTCCCGTTGGCCGCCACGGGGGCGCACCAGCCGTCGGGGGTGCCGCTCGCCCGC
>CAIYXG010000475.1 GCA_903930035.1 uncultured Actinomycetes bacterium
CCCGCGGCGGTGAAGTGCGCGTGGCCGACGTAGCGCTTCAGCTCGGCGCGCCGCTCGACCCGGGCGACGAGCGCAGCGTCCCATCCGGCGCCCACGTGGAAGCAGAAGAAGCGGCCGTTGACCTCGCCCAGCCCGATGCGTCGGACCGACCCCGCCGTGATCGCCTCGGCGGTGACCCGGGCGGCGTCGACACAGTCCTCGGGCAGGCCCAGCGTGCGGGCGAACACGTTGGTGGACCCGCCGGGCAGGGCCGCCATGGCCGTGCCGGAGCCCGACAGCGCGGTGGCGACCTCGTTGAGCGTGCCGTCGCCGCCGAGCACCACGACGCAGTCGGTGCCGTTGCGGACCGCCGCCCGGGCCAGGGCGGTGGCGTGGCCGCGCCGCCGCGTCTCTGCCGTGTAGACGTCCCCGACCTCCGACAGGACCCGTCGGGAGATGACCCGCCGCCGCGCCGTCACCGACGAGGCGGAGGAGTTCACGACCAGCAGGATCCTCACCGCCAGAGCCTCCCACTCCGGTCCCGGTCCCTGCCACGGCGGAGGCGCAGGGCCGGCACGGCGGGGGCGCAGGGGTGGCACGGGGGCGGTTTGTTACCGCTCGGTAGCCTGCGGCAGACTGCCGCCCATGAACGTCGTTGTATGCGTGAAGCAGATCCCCGATCCCGCGGACCCCGGTGCGCTGGACCCCACCACCAAGACGCTCAAGCGTGATGGCAAGCTGATCCTCGACGAGTCGGACAGCTACGGCGTCGAGATGGCGCTGCAGCTCGTCGACGCGGCGGGCGGCGGCGAGGTCACCCTGGTGTCCATGGCCCCCAACGGCGAGACCGCCGGCCTGCGCACCGCGCTGGCGATGGGCGCCGCCAAGGCCGTCCTCGTGAGCGACGACGCCCTGCAGGGCACCGACGCCCTGGGCACGTCCAAGGTGCTGGCCAAGGCCATCGAGCGTGCCGGCCAGGCCGACCTGGTCCTGACCGCCACCGAGTCCTCGGACGGCTACACGGGCACCGTCCCCGAGCAGATCGCCGAGCTGCTGTCCCTCCCGTCGGTGACCTTCGCCAAGTCGATCACCATCGACGGCGGCACCGCCAAGGTGCAGCGCCAGACCGAGTCGGGCTACGACGACGTCGAGTGCCCCCTCCCCGCCGTGGTCTCGGTGACCGCCGGCGTGGTGGAGCCCCGCTACCCGTCCTTCAAGGGCATCATGGCCGCCAAGTCCAAGCCGGTCGACCAGGTGGGCCTCGGCGACCTGGGCGTCGACCCCGGCTCGGTGGGCTGGGCCGGCGGCGGCCAGGAGATCGTCGAGATCGCCACGGCCGAGGCCCGCGCGGCCGGCACCGTCGTCGAGGACGACGGCGAGGCCTTCCAGAAGATCGTCGACATGCTCGCCGAGCTCAAGATCGTCTGACCCGGAACTGACACGAGACTGAAGGACTGACACACATGGCTCTCTCCAAGATTTGGGTGTTCGGCGAGTCGTCGAACGGCAAGGCCACCTCCACCACCCTCGAGCTGCTGGCCAAGGCCCGCGAGCTGGCGGGCACGGTCGAGGTCGTCGCCACCTCCGGCGACATCGCGGCCGAGGTCGGCGCCCACGGCGCCGCCAAGGTGCTCGTCGTCGGCGGCACCGACGGCAAGCTGCTCGGCCCGGCCGTCTCCGGCGCCATCGCCGGTGCGGTCGCGGCGGGCAACGGCCCCGACGCCGTCTTCCTGGCCACCTCCTACGACGGCCGCGACGTGGCCGGCCGCCTCTCGGTCAAGCTCGACGCCCCGGTCATCACGAACATCGTGAACCTGGTCGAGCGCGACGGCGGCCTTGCCGGCGTCGAGCCCGTCTTCGGCGGCACGCAGGACGTCTACACCAAGTTCACGTCCGACAAGACCGGCATCTACCTGGTCCGCCCGAAGTCGTTCGCGGCCGAGGAGTCCGGCGGCGGTGCGGCGGCGGTCGAGGACCTGGCGGCGGCCGACACCGGCGCCACCGGCGCCGCGGTCGTGACCAACCGCTTCGTCGAGGAGCAGACGGGTCCGAGCCTCGACGACGCCGACGTCGTCGTGTCCGGCGGCCGTGGCCTGGGCGAGAGCGACAGCTTCGACATGGTGGAGCAGCTGGCGAAGTCGCTGGGAGCGGCTCCGGGTGCGTCACGCGCCATCGTCGACGCCGGCTGGGTGCCCTACTCGTACCAGGTCGGTCAGACCGGCAAGGTCGTGAAGCCGAACGTCTACATCGCCGCCGGCATCTCGGGTGCCACGCAGCACCTGGTGGGCATGAAG
>CAIYXG010000476.1 GCA_903930035.1 uncultured Actinomycetes bacterium
CGCCCACACGAGGAACGGCGCCAGCTCCGCGACGTTGTCGGCGAGGTGGTAGGTCAGCGCGCGCCGCAGCCCCAGCGACGTCGCGCGCCCATGGGCGATCGCCGCGGTGATGGTCGCGAAGTCGTCGTCGAGCAGCACGAGGTCGGCGGCCTGCCGCGCCACGTCGGTGCCGGACCGCCCCATCGCCACCCCGACGTCGGCCTGGCGCAGCGCCGGCGCGTCGTTGACCCCGTCGCCGGTCATCGCCACCACGTGACCGCGGGCCTGCAGCGCCCGGGCGATCCGCAGCTTGTCCTCGGGCTCGATCCGCGAGAGCACCACGCCGTCGCGGTCCACGAGGGCCGCCAGCACCTGTTCGTCGTCCGGCAGCTGGTCGCCGGTCAGGACCAGCGGCTCCTCGGTCGAGAGGCCGATCTCACGGGCGATCGCCGCCGCGGTCGCCGGGTGGTCGCCGGTCACCATGGCCACGCGGATGCCGGCCCGGCGGCAGTCGGCCAGCGCGTCCCCGACCCCGTGCCGGGGCGGGTCGTGGAGACCCAGGAGGCCGAGCACCTCCAGGTCACGCTCGACGTCGTCGGCCGTCGAACCGGCCGACAGGGTGCGGCGGCGGGCCACCGCCAGGACCCGCAGCCCCCGAGCGGCCATCTCGTCGACCGCGGCGCGGGCGGCCGCCACCTCGGGCACCGGCCGGCAGGCCGGCAGGACCGAGTCCGGCGCGCCCTTGCAGAGCAGCTCGTCCCCGACCACGACCGACATCCGGCGCCGGCGCGGGTCGAACGGGTAGCGGAGCTGCTCGGGCCGGTCGCGGGCGTCGGCGGCCAGGTCGACCCCCACGCGGGCGGCCAGCACCACGATGGCCGCCTCCATGGCGTCGCCGTGGACCACCCACTCGGGCCCGTGCTCGCCGGCAGTCCGCTCCACGCTGCCGGTCGAGCAGCGGCCCGCCGTCCGGGCGACCTCGGTCAGCGCCGCGGTCGCGGCCGTCGGCACCTCCACCTGGGCCACCGGCTCGTAGCCCGCACCGTCGACGCAGGCCGTGCCCGCCGGCGTCCACACCTCGACCACCGACATCTTGTTGGTCGTCAGGGTGCCGGTCTTGTCCGTGCAGACGAACGTGACCGAGCCCAGGGTCTCCACCGACTCGAGCCGGCGGACGAGCGCGTGCCGGGCGGCCATCCGCTGCGCACCGACCGCCAGGGACAGCGTGACGGTCGGCAGCATGGACTCGGGCACCAGGGCCACGGTGACCCCGATGGCCAGCACGAACCCGTCGGCGGCGGGGCGGCCGAGCAGGAGCGCCAGACCGAAGAGCGACGCCCCGATGCCGAGCGCCACCAGCGCGATCGTGCGCACCAGCCGGTGGAGCTCCTTGGCCAGCGGGCTCGGGGGCCGGGGGTTGCCCCGGGCCAGCTGGGCCAGTCCGGCCAGCCGGGTGGCGGCCCCGACCGCCACCACCTGCGCCGTGGCGTCGCCCTCGACCACGAACGTGCCGGCGTAGAGCTCGTCGTCGACGGCCCGGTCGACCGGTTCGCTCTCGCCCGTCAGCGTCGAGACGTCCAGCCGGAGCGCGGCCGACGACCGCACCACCAGGTCGGCACTCACCCGGTCGCCCGCCTCCAGCAGCACCAGGTCCCCGACCACCAGCTCGGCCGCGTCCACCTCCCGGCGGACGCCGTCGCGCACGACCGTGGCCCGGCACGGCAGGAGGTTGCGCAACCCCTCGGTGGCCCGCTCCGACCGGTACTCCTGGACGAAGGCGAACACGCCGTTGAGCAGGACGACCACGACGACCGCCACGCTCAGCTGCGGCAGGCCACCCAGGAGCGCCAGGCCTGCGGCGACCCACAGGAGCCCGGCGAAGAAGCTGGTGAGCTGGACGAGCAGCTGGCGCCACCACGGACGGGCCGGGGGCGGCGGCAGCTCGTTGGGCCCGTCGCGGCGCAGCCGGGCCGCGGCCTCGGGCGCGGTGAGGCCCGACCCGCTGACGGCCCCGACCGCGGTGTCGGACACCCCTCCATCTCAGCACCCTCCGGCCTGGCGTGCGCCGGAGAACGAGGGTCAGTCGGTTGCCGGCGACCCCGACGGCGCGCCCGAGTCGTCGTCGTTGCCCTCGTCGGCGGCGTTGCGCTCCGCAAGGAAGCTGTCGAGCTCTGCGTAGAAGTCGTCCCACGGGTCGGCCATGGAGATCCACTCCGAGGTGCTGGCCGCCCCGGGCGGCGCAGGCTCGTGGCCCGGCACGACGACGCCGGCCAGGGAGGACGGGTCCAGGCCGGAGCGCCCGCCACGGCGCCGCCAGCGGTGGCCCTGCTCGCAGACGTGGGTGGCGTCGACGCCGGTGACGACGCACCCGCCCAGGGCGAACTCGCCGCGCCGACTGCGCTCGAACGTCTCGGCCGAGGGGTACCCGTAGACGATGCGCACCATCGGGGTGCCGCACTCCGGGCACGGCGGCCTCGACGGGTCCGACGGGGCCTGGTTCTGCTGCGGCGCCTTCTTCGGCGCCTTCTTCCGCGCCTTCTTCGGGGTTGCCATGACGAACTTCCTCTCCCACGCTGGCGTCCCGGCCGGCGGGCCGGGACGTTCCTCTTCCGGGTCCCAGAGTGCCGCACGGGTGTGACAGGGCCGCGGGCGGTGCAGCACGGACGCGCAGGGCCTAGGGTCGGGACCCGGAACGAGCGGCAGGACCAGGGCGGAGCACGTGGGCAAGTTCGAGATTGCGGGCATCGGGAGCATCGACCCCCGGCACACCAACAGCGAGGGGCGGCGGCAGGTCGGCCGTGAGGTCCGCAAGCTGGTGCCCCGCACGTCGCTCGGCGAGTGGAACGCCCCGGCCGACCGGCCCGACCTGGTGGACCTGCTCGAGCAGCAGAACGCCAGCCGCCTGCCGGACCTGGTGCCCATCCGCTACGGACGGATGATGCACTCGCCGTTCACGTACCTGCGCGGCTCGCCCGTCGTCATGGCCCACGACCTGGCGTCGGGGCCGACCACGCCGCTGCGCACCCAGCTGTGCGGCGACGCCCACCTGCTCAACTTCGGCTCGTTCGGCTCGGCCGAGCGCAACCTGCTGTTCGACCTGAACGACTTCGACGAGACGCTGCCCGGCCCGTTCGAGTGGGACGTGAAGCGGCTCGTGACGAGCGTGCTGATCGCGGCACGGTCGACCGGCAAGAGCGAGGACGTCGGCCGCGAGGCCGCCCGTGCTGCGGCCCGCGCCTACCGCGAGCACATGGCGGCGCTGGCCCGCGCCGGGGTGCTCGACATCTGGTACGAGCGGTACGACGCGCAGGACACGTTCGACCGCGCCTTCGCCGACGTCGCACAGCGGCCGGCCATGGAGAAGATGCTGGACAAGGCCCGTCACCGCACCTCGGCGCAGGCCTTCACCAAGCTCACCGAGGTCGTCGACGGCCGCCTGCAGTTCCGCAACGACCCGCCGCTCCTCGAGCCGCTCGACCACGAGATCTCGCAGCTCCTCACCGCCGGGCTCGACCGGGCGGTCCAGACCCTCTCGCCGGAGTACCACCAGCTCGCCGAGCGCTACAAGGTGATCGCCACGGCCCGGAAGGTCGTCGGCGTAGGCAGCGTCGGCACCCGGTGCATGGTGGCGGTCGCCGTCGGCCGGGACTTCGACGACGTCCTCATGCTGCAGATCAAGGAGGCCCAGGAGTCGGTCCTGGCCCCCTACGCCGGCGCGTCGCAGTTCGAGAGCAACGGCGAGCGCGTCGTGGTGGGCCAGCGGCTCATGCAGGCGGCGAGCGACCCGTTCCTGTGCTGGGCCGACGCCGAGCTGCTCGAGACGTCGTTCTACGTGCGCCAGCTGCGCGACATGAAGGGCAGCGCCGACATCGACGCCATGCGGCCCTCGAGCCTGGCGCCCTACGCCGAGGTGTGCGGACGGGTCATGGCGAGCGCGCACGCCCGCGCCGTCCCGCCGTCGCCGATCGCCGGCTACCTGGGCAACAGCGACACGTTCGACCGGGCCATGGAGCAGTTCGCGGTCGCCTACTCCGACCAGACCGAGGCCGACCACGCCCACCTGGTGGACGCGGTCCGCAGCGGCCGGATCACCGCGGTCGAGAACGTCTGAGCCCGGCGGCGCCGGCTCAGGAGGTCAGCTGGCGCAGCTGGTTGGCGACGAACATCTGCAGCACGCCGAAGAACAGCACGCGCACGCCGATGACCACGCCGAGCACCCAGATGGTGATGCCCGGCCACGCGACGGCCAGCACACCGGCCACGATCCCGACCACGCCGATCACCGCCAGCACCACCCAGTGCTCGATGTCCTGGCGGTCGAACAGCGCCAGGGCCAGCTGCAGGACGCCGGTCAGCACCATCGAGGCGCCGACGAACACGGCCAGCACGTCGAGCGAGCTGCCGGGCCGGAGCAGGGTCACCAGCGCGGCCGCCAGGAAGAGGGCGCCGAGCAGGTAGCCCACCCACGGGCGGGGCCGGCCGTTGGCAAAGACCAGCTCGCCCAGGCCCATCACGGCCAGGCCCAGCGCCAGCAGGACGGCGATCCACATCGGGGGGTCGCCCGCCACGGTCTTGGAGGTGGTGCCGACGATGAGCCAGATGCCCAGGGCGGCGGCCAGGCCCCCAAAGACCATCAGCGGGATCCAGATCTTCGGGAAGGACTCGTGCTCTGCCGTCATCGGACTCATGTGGCCCCCTGTCGCGTACCCGGGCCGGACGGCCCGTGGACCCGTGAGCGTAGGCGCCGGCGCAGGCGGACGACGGCTCTTCCGGGCCGGGCCGGCGCTCAGGGCGCGGCGCGGGGGCCGGTCAGCGGCGGCGGGCCGTCCGACGGACCCACCTGGGGGCCGTCGGTGCCGCGGGCCGCACGCCGGCGTCGCCAGGCACGCACCTTGCGCCACAGCACGACGGACCCCACCACCAGCGCGACGAACGCCAGCACCGGCACCAGGACGGCGAGCACCGTGAGCACGAGCGACACGGCGTCCTCGAGCACGGAGACCACCGGGTTGCCGGCGCCGGCGGTCCCGGCGGTGACGACCGGGCGGACGGCACTGCGCGACAGGTGCACGGTGCCGCCCAGCACCACGCCGGCCGCGGCGGCCAGACCCGGGTGCGACTGCGACAGCAGGTTCTCCTGGGCCAGGAGCATCACGGCACCAGAGACGGGGGCCACCACCATGCCCACCACGTGCAGCACGTGGTAGACCACCGGGACCTTGTCACCGACCAGGTCAACGACCAGCAGGGCGCCGAGCACCACCAGCGCCGGGGTCGAGCCGACCTGGTCGTACGGTGCGGTCAGCGTGACCAGGCCGAGCCGCTCGGCCACGCCCAGCCCGAACAGCGGGATCCACGCGTTGAGGCCCGACGCGGCGCCCAGGCCGATGCTGCCCAGCAGGTTCGTGACGAGCGTGGCGTCCACCCGTCCATTGTGGTGCGCAGCACCGGAAAACCGTCCGCGACCGGCAGCGTGCCGGTCCACCGGGTGTTTTCACCCATGTAGAACACTCGTCGCCGGGGCGAGCCTGAAGGGGCCGCGGCCCCGCCGCAGGACCGGCGGCACCCGGGGGGCCGGGCACGACGCATGAACGAGCAGCAGCACGTCCACTCCGGGCACGGGTCCACGGGCGCACGCCCGCACGGACGGGTCCCGACACCGCTGTCCGACGGCCGGCCCGCCCGCACGGCGGTCGTGCTGGGCGCCGGCGGGACGGTCGGCATCGCCTACCACGCCGGGGTCGCCAAGGCGCTCGCCGACGCCGGGGTGCACCCCGCGGACGCCGACCTGGTGGTCGGCACGTCGGCCGGTTCCGTGATGGGGTCGATCGTCCGGGCGGGCCACGACCTCGAGACGGTCTGGTCCATGGCCCGGGAGAACCGGCACCCGTTCCGCGAGGACGAGCCGGCGTTCCGGCCCGACGTGCTGTTCAAGCAGGCGTGGCGCACCCCGGTCGGCCTGGCCCGCCGCCTGGTCGGCTCCGGCTACGTGCTGCAGCGCAGCGCCATGCGCTGGCCGCCGATGAGCCCGCCGCTGTCGCTGCAGCGCTGGTACCGGGCCGGGATGGCGAGCACCTCCGAGCAGCGCGCCGAGCTGGTCGGCTGGACCGGCGAGGAGTGGCCCGACAAGGACCTGTGGCTCTGCACGGTCGACATCGTGACGGGACGCCGCATGGTGCTCGGCCAGCCCGGCAACCCGCGGCCCGCCCTGCCCGACGCCGTCCGGGCGGCCTCGGCCGTGCCCGGGCTCTACCCGCCGGTGCGGATCGGCCGGCGCATGCTCGTCGACGGCGGGGCGCACTCGTCGACCAACGTCGACGTGGCGGTCGCCGCCGGCGCCGGGCGCATCGTGGTGGCCGCCCCCATGGCGTTCGACCACGACGACCCGCCGCCGCTGCACCTGCGGGCCATGCGGGAGATGTTCGACCGCAAGCTCGAGCGCGAGCTGGCCGGGGCCCGGGCTGCCGGGGTGGACGTGCTGGTCCTGCGGCCGAACGCCCGGCAGGCCGCGGTGCAGGGGCTCAACCTGATGCGCCAGGACGGGCACAGCGAGGTGGCCGAGCTGGCCTACCTGGACACGGCCGCCGCCCTCCGCACCGCGTCAGGCCGGGAGTTTGCCCGGCAGTGGCGCCAGACCGTCCGGCAGGACCGTCAGGCCCCGCCCGCCATGTAGCGCCAGACCGGCACGAACTGGCCGTCCGGCGCACACAGGTCCTGGGCCGTCGCGTTGTGCGCCTGCGACGCGTCGAGCGGGCACGACGGCGTCAGCGTGGTGACCAGGCGGTGCGACGAGCCCCACGGCCGCGCCGACGTCAGCACGTTGGTCTGCGCACCCGAGAGGCCGAGCGTCTGCTCGACGGCCCAGATCCGGGCGATGCCGACGTCCCGCGTGTGCACGAAGTCGGTCACGCGGGCCACAGGGATCTTGGCCTTGCGGGCCGCGACCCAGTTCGCCGTGGTCAGGGTGCCGTCGCCGTTGTCCCACGCGTCGTAGGCGCCGGAGAGCATGCCCACCCGGTCGACCGGGTAGAAGCTCGACAGGTACAGCGCCACCGAGGCCCCCTGGGAGTGGCCCATCAGCACCACCTTCGACCAGTGCAGGTTGCAGGCGCCGTAGGTGGTGCTGAACGACGTGCACGCTCCGGCGGCGTCACGCTGCAGGAACTGGCCCCACCCCTCGGACGGGTAGGTCGTGGCCAGGTAGTTGACCAGCTTGAGCGTGCGGTTCACCGCCGAGTTGGTCCGCGTGATGTTGAGCAGCGGATGGTTGCGCGCCGACCCCTCGGGGTCCGCCACCCCCTGTCCGAAGGCGGTCTCGGCCCGCAGGTCCTGGTGGCAGTCGGGGTCCTCCTCCTGGGTGACGTCCGGGCAGCCGCCGGTGACCGAGAGCACGGCGTTGTAGCGCACCGTCGCCACGTGGTAGCCGTCGGCCGACAGCGCGTTGCTCAGCTCGGTGTGGGCCTGCGGGTTGGCGGACGTGCCGTGGAGCACCACCACCAGCTTGTTGCGGACGGTGCCGCCGGCGGCCTGCGCAATGTTCGTGAAGACCATCTCCGTGGGGAGGGACGGGTCGGTCAGGCGGGGGTCGACGGACCGCTGGCCCGGGCCGCCGGTGCCCGACCCGCTGCCGCCGGACGGGCTGCTCGTGCACGCGGCAAGGGCGACCATCGCCACCGCCGTCGCCACTACTGCTCGCACCCTCACGCGCTGACCCCCAGGGAACCCGGCCATGGTCGCACACCGCTCGGCGGCCCGGCAACGAGTTCCGACGCTCAGAGCAGGTCGGCGAAGAAGTCGTTGCCCTTGTCGTCGGTGACGATGAACGCCGGGAAGTTCTCGACCTCGATCTTCCAGACCGCCTCCATGCCGAGCTCGGCGTACTCGAGCACCTCGACGTGGCGGATGGAGTCCTGGGCCAGGATCGCCGCCGGACCG
>CAIYXG010000477.1 GCA_903930035.1 uncultured Actinomycetes bacterium
AGCAGGCACTGCTCGGTGGTGAGCACCGTGCCCGCGCCGTCGACCGACACGGACCCGCCCTCGAGCACCATCGCCTCGTCCACCACCGGGACCCCGGCGTGCCCGGCCCACCGGCGGGCCAGCAGCGCGTCGTCGCCGTACGGCAGGAACTTCTCGCCCCATGAGTTGAAGGTCACGTCGACCACGAGGCGGGCGCCGGCCCCGTCGACGACGTAGAGCGGGCCCGAGTCCCGGGCCCACGAGTCGTCGAGGGGCAGCTCGACGACCGTCACGTCGCCGTCGACCCCGGCGCACCGGGCCTCGGCCTCCTCGACGTACCGGGGTGGCGCCACCACCGTCACCGGCTCGAACGCGGCCACTGCCGCCGCCACGCCCAGGTACTCGTCGACCGCCCGGGGCCGGTGCGGCCCCCACAGGTCGTCGCGCGCCGGCCAGCACATCACGGTCCGTTCGTGCGGCGCCCACTCGGCCGGCATGCGGTGCGTCGTCGGCATCCCCACATCCTGCCCGTCGCCGGCGGCGGTAGGTGGCAGGCTGGTCGGGTGACGCCCGAGCCCGCCGACGCGGTCCCCCGCGCCACCAGCTGGTTCCTGGTGGTGGCCACCGGCACGCTGCTGGCCGGCATCGGCCTGGTCTTCCCGCTGCTGGCCGAGTTCCAGGACACCTACGGGTTCTCCACGGCCGCCCTGGGACTCATCTCCGCGTCGGCGTTCGGCTCGGCGCTGGTCTCGGGGCTGTTCCTGTCCGGCCTCGCCGACCGCGGCCACACCCGGGTGCTGCTGGTGGTCGGGGCGCTGCTGTGCGCCGCCTCGATCCTGTGGTTCGCCGCCGGCACCGAGGTCTGGCAGTTCGTCGGGGCCCGCGTCCTGGAGGGCCTCGGGCTCGGCATCTTCACCCCGGCCGTGCGGAAGGTGATGACCGCGGGCAGTGCCGGCGACGCCGGCCACCAGCTGGGCCGGCTCGTGAGCGCCGAGCTCGGCGGGCTGCTCGTGGGCCCGCTGCTGGGCGCGGCGCTGGCGTCGGCGTTCTCGCTCGACGCACCGTTCGTGGTGCTCGGCGTCCTCAACCTGGCGCTGGCCGGCGCCCTCGCGGTCTGGCCGCTGCCGGAGGTGGCGCCCTCGCCGCACCGCCAGTCGGTGCTGACGGCCTCGCTCCGCCTGCTCCGTGTCCCGGCCGCTGCGGGCACGGCACTCCTGTCCCTGGCGCTGTTCCTCCCGGTCGGGATCTATGACGCCCTCTGGGCGCGCTACCTGTCGGACCGGGGCGCGTCGACGCTGTTCATCGGCGTGACGCTGAGCCTCTACTCGTTGCCGATCGTGCTCGTGGCGCCATTCGGCGGCCGGCTGGCGGACCGGGTCGGCCCGGTCCGTGCCGCCAGCGTCGCCATGTGCGTGATCGTCCCCGTCACGGTGCTCTACGGCTCGCTGCCGTGGCCGGTGGCCATCGCCGCCCTTGCGGTGCTCGAGTCGTTCCCGCAGGCGGTCGCCAGCCCGGCGGTGCAGACCGCGATGCTGCGCTCGGGCGGCGACGACGACGTGGCGGCCGGCCAGGGACTCATCAACTCGCTCAACATGCTGGGCGGCACGCTCGTCGGGCTGCTGGCCCCGCTGGGGTACCAGGTGCTGGGGCCGTCGTGGCTGTTCGCCGTCGCGGGCGCCGCCATGGCGGGGATCTTCGCCGCCGGGCTGCTCCTGGTCCGTCGGGGCGGTGGGCAGAACTCCACGGCTGACACGGCGGGCACCGACGTCGTACGCTGACCCGGTCCGGCGGGTCCGGGCGGGCGAGAACCGGCGAACTGGGGGTACGAGGTGGACCGACGGTCCCTCCTGAAGGCAGGCGCGTTCGGCGCAGCGGGTCTGGCCGCGTCGCAGTGGGTGGCGGGCTGCACCATGCCGTCCGCCCCGGCAGTGTTCCCGACCCCGACGGACCCGGTCTTCGACTGTGGCGTCCTGTCCGGCGTGCACGACGCCACCTCGGCGGTCCTGTGGACCCGGGTGGCCCCCGCGGCGACCGGCGGCCCCGTCGACGTGGCCTGGGAGGTCGCGACCGACCCGACGTTCTCGACCGTGGTGTCACGGGGCACGGGGACGGCGTCGTCGGCCACCGACGGCACGGTGAAGGTGCTGGCCGAGGGCCTGTCCGCCGGCTCGACCTACTACTACCGGTTCACGGTCGACGGCCGCAGCAGCCGGACCGGCCGCACGAAGACGCCCCCGACGCCGGGCAACGAGGGCGGCCGTGTGCGGCTGGCCGTCGCCTCGTGCCAGAACTACCCCTCGGGCTACTACCCGGCGTGGCGCGGCATCGCCAACGAGGACGTCGACGCCGTGGTCCACCTGGGCGACTACATCTACGAGTCCGGCGGCTACGTGCCGCTCACCGACGTGCGACGCGACCCGGTCGGACCGGCGACCGACCTGGCCGGCTACCGGGCCAAGTACCGGCTCTACCGGTCGGACCCCGACATCGTGGAGGCCCACGCCCGCCACGCCTTCCTGCCCATCTGGGACGACCACGAGTTCGTCAACGACTACGACCGGGTCACCCTGGTGGAGGACCCGGAGCGGGCGGCCGCCGCCTACCGGGCCTGGTTCGAGTACCAGCCCGTGTGGCCGGTCGACGGCACGCAGACCTACCGCCGCGTGCGGTGGGGCAGCCTGGTCGACCTGTCGCTGCTCGACACCCGTCAGTACCGCGACGTCCACCCGAACGGCGGCAAGCTCTCCCTCTCGCTCACGACGGAGGAGCCGGCCAAGGAGGTGACGGTCGAGGGCCGCACCATCCTGGGCGAGGCCCAGCGCCGCTGGCTGCTCGACGGACTGGGCGCCGCGCAGAACGACGGCGTGGCCTGGAAGCTGGTCGGGAACCAGGTGATGGTCAGCCCGATCCGCATCCTGGACCTCGACGAGCCGGTGCTCCGTGGGGCCAACCCCGGCCTCACCAAGCACGCGGGCCTCTACCTCAACACCGACTCGTGGGACGGCTACCAGTGGGAGCGGGACCGCCTGACCCAGTTCCTGTTCGACGAGGGCGTGCAGCAGACGGCGTTCCTGACGGGCGACATCCACTCGTTCTGGCAGTCCGACGTGGTCCGGGACTACGACGAGGACTTCTCGCCGGTCGTCGCGCAGGAGTTCGTGTGCGGCTCGATCTCCTCCCGGGCCGCCGACTTCCTGGGCGCGCTGGCCGACGGCGTGGCGACCGCCGCGCAGGGGCTGCGGCCGGGCTTCCGCTACTGCGACCTGGCGCGGCGGGGCTACGGCCTCGTGGACTGCACCGCCGACGGCGCCGTGGTCCAGTTCCGCCACACCGACGCCCTCTACCCGCTCGCCCCGATGGTGGACGGCAGCAGGTTCGACTGGGCCTCGGGCGGCCTGCCCGCCATGACGCCGGGCTGACCGGGCGGCGGGTCCCCGCTACGAGAAGTCCAGCTCGCCCTGCCGCGACCGCTTGACCTCGTAGACCCCGGGCACCTCGAGCAGCGTCAGGAACGCGGTGAGCAGCCGGTCGGCGTCGTCCCCCTTCGGGGCCGGGCTGACGACCGGGCCGAACAGCGCACGGTCCGTCCCGTCGAGCCGGACGGCCGGCGAGCCGACGTCGTCACCGACCAGCGCACGGATCTCCTCGTAGCTGGCCCGCACGAGCGCGTCGGCAGCCCCGTCGTCCAGGCGCGCCGCCACGTCGGCGATGCCGGCGGCCTCGCCCGCAGCCACGAGCAGTGCCTCGTCGTACTCGGCGCCGTCGACGAACCGTCGCGCCCCCAGCGCCGTGTAGAAGGCCCGCACGTCGTCGCGGCGGCCCTCGGCCCCGAGCGACTCGACGACCCGCAGGGCACGGTCCGAGACGACGAAGTACGGCAGGAACTCGGCCGGTACGTCCTTGTCGGCGTTGACGGCCGAGAGCGGGAAGGCCCGCCAGCCCACCTCCACGCCCGCACGGTCCGCGGCCTCGAGCAGCCACCGCGAGGTGATCCAGGTGAAGGGGCAGCCGGGGTCGAAGTAGCAGGTGAGGGAGGTCATCGGCGCACCCTACGGCGCCACGACCGGGGCGCCGCACGGACGGGCGGTAGGTTGCCGGAGGTCACGTCCGCCGACGCCGAGGAGACCCGATGACCGCGCCCGACACTGCTGCCACCGACACCACCGTCTGCCGTGCCGAGGACCTGCCGTGGGGCGAGCCCTACCCGGGGATCGAGCTCAAGGTCCTGCGGACGGGCGAGGGCACGGGCCGCTACACGCTCATGAACCGGTTCGCGCCCGGCACGGTGCTGCCGATGCACGTCCACCACGGCGAGGTGCACGCCTTCACGCTGGCCGGCCGCTGGGGCTACCTGGAGTACGACTGGGAGTCGGTCGCGGGCGACTACGTCTACGAGGAGGCCGGGTCGGTCCACACGCTGGCGGTCCCTGCCGACGCCGAGGAACCCGCCGTCATCCAGTTCGTGATCGACCAGGGGATGGACTTCCTCGACGCCGACGGCAACGTGTTCCACTCCGAGGACGCGGCGTCCATCACGCAGATGTACGTGGACGCGCTGGCTGCCGCGGGCGTCGGGCTCCCGGCCGGCGTCCTGCCCTGACCGGGGCGGGTCAGGTCGGCTGCATCGCCTCGAGGACCCCGACCCGGGTCGCCCGCCGCGTCGGCAGCAGCGACGCCAGCCCGCCCGCCGAGACGCCCGCCAGCGCAATGAGGCCGATCCGGCCCCAGTCCACGTTGAGCGAGATGCCCTGGCCGAGGCTGCCGACCAGGATCCAGCCCAGGAACAGCCCGGTCCCCACGCCGATGAGCGTGCCGAGCGTCCCGAGCAGCACGGCCTCGAGGCCCACCATCGCGCCCACCTGGCCGCGGGTCATCCCGAGCGCCCGGACCATGCCGAGCTCCTGGCGCCGCTCGAAGATGGACAGCGTCATGGTGTTGACGATGCCGATGAGCGCCACGAAGAGGCTCATCCCGAGCAGGGCGTTGACGGCGTTGATGAGGAAGTCGAGCACCTGGCCGACGAACTGACCGATGAAGTTGCCGGGCTGGACGTCGACCGTGGTGTAGCTGCGCGTCAGCTGCTCGAGCCGGAGCCCGACCTCCTCGGTCTGTGCGGGGTCGGTGCGCACCAGCACGAACCGGACCGGCTGCTCGCCCGCCACCTTCTCGAAGGTCGCCGGGCCGACGAGGTTGCCGAGGGCGAGCGCGTCGAGCTTGGCCTTCAGGGTCGCGGCGACGGTCAGGACCACCGGGCTGCCGTCGAGCGCCGTGAGCTCGACCTGGTCGCCGACCATGGTGCGGGCGGCGTCGAGCGCGACGCTGAGGTCGTCGCCGGCCGTCGGTCCGCCGCTGCCGCCGGTGGCAGGGTCCCCGCCGGCGGCACCCAGCTGGTCGCCCAGCAGGTTCCGCAGGAGCTCCTGCTCGTCGATGACGGCCACGCCGTCGCCGTTGGCCACCGTCTCCAGCTCGCCGGTCGCGATCTCCACCCCGGAGGTCGTGGCCAGCTCGCCGAAGTCGGTGGTCGACACGATGTAGGGCGGGCCGCCGTCGGGGCGGAGCACCACGGTCCGCACCGCCGCCGCACCCTCGACCCCCTTGGTGGTCCGGATCCTGTCCACGACGTCGGGCGGCAGGCCGGTGGTGCTCCCCACGATGTAGTCCGACCCCGACAGCGTGTTGAGGCGCCCGACGGCCCACGTCTTGACCGCGGTGCCCGAGACCGTCACGAGCGTCACCAGGAACAGCCCGATCACCAGCGCGTTCGCGGTCGTGGCCGTGCGCTTCGGGTTCCGGGCGCAGTTGTCGGCGGCCAGCCGCCCCGTGAGGCCGAACACGCGCATGGGGAACGACAGCAGCCGGGAGAACACCCGGGCCAGCAGCGGGCCGCCCACGACCAGCGCCGAGAAGACGAAGAGCGTGCCGCCGCCCAGCAGGAACTTGGGGAGCAGCCCGGCCTTGGCGCCCAGCAGGACGCCCACGGCGCCCGCCAGCGCGGCCCCGCCGAGCACCAGCCGCACCTTGGAGGTCCCGGACCGGTCCACGGCCGAGGACCGCATGGCCTCCACCGGCTTGGTGCGTCCGGCCCGCAGCGCCGGCACCGCCACCGAGAGCAGGGTCACGAGGGTGCCGACGACCATGCCCATGACGACGGTCCCGGTCGTGACCTTGACCCCGGCCCCGGGGAGCGGCACGTCCAACGCGGCCAGCAGCGCCTGCAGGCCGACGGAGAGCGCGGCACCGGCGGCCAGGCCCACCGCGCTGGCGACCAGGCCCACGACCAGCCCCTCGAGCATCAGCGACCGGCGCACCTGCGCCGGCGTGCCGCCGACGGCGCGGACGAGCGCCAGCTCCCGGAACCGCTGGGTGACGACCACCGAGAACGTGTTGAAGATGACGAAGGCGCAGACGAACAGCGAGAGGAACGCGAACCCGGTGAGCACGGGCCGCAGCACGTCGACGAACGTGTTGAGGACCAGCTGCTCCCGCTCCACGACCTCGGCCCCGGTCAGCACCTGGACCAGCGGCGACAGCTGGTCGGCGACGGCCTGCGAGACCGTGGCCGGGTCGCCCGAGGTCCGGACCAGGATCTCGGACCACTTCACCTGGCCGCCGCCGAGGACCAGCGCGGCCTCGTTCTCGAAGAACGACACGGTGCCGCCCGCGTCCACCGCCGCCGACCGGCCGAAGGACGAGGTGCCCACGACCGTGGCGGACCGCTCGCCGAGCGGCGTCTCGAGCACCACGGGGCTCCCGGCCCGCAGGCCCGCTGCGGCCGCAGTCTCGCGGTCGAGCACCACCTCGCCGCCGGCGGTCGGGGCCCGTCCCGAGTAGATCGG
>CAIYXG010000478.1 GCA_903930035.1 uncultured Actinomycetes bacterium
GCAGCCAGGACCTGCTCGCCGAGCACCTGGGGGCCCGGCCGACGCACTTCTGCTACCCCAAGGCGGTCGCCGGTTCGCCCGCCGCCGAGGACGCCGTCCGCGCCAGGTTCCGCACGGCGGTCCTGGCCGGCACCCGGCCCAACGACCGGGACGCCGACCTCTGGCGCCTCTCCCGCTCCCCCGTGCAGCCGTCCGACGGCGACCGCTGGTTCCGGCGCAAGGCCATGGGCGGGATGCACCTCGAGGACGACCTGCGCCGCACCGTCAACCGGCTCCGCTACCGCGGGCTCACGTCGTAGGTCGGCGATGGCTGCGCCCCGGCTCGTCCACCTGACCACCACCGACATCAGCCTCGAGCTGCTGCTCGGCCCCCAGCTCTCGGCGTTCGTCGAGGCCGGGTACGACGTGGTCGGTGTCAGCGCCCCCGGACCGTTCGTCCCACAGGTCGAGGCACGCGGCGTGCGCCACGTCCCCCTGGCCAACGCCACGCGGGCCATGGCCCCCCACAAGGACCTGCTGGCCCTGGGCGAGCTCCGGTCGCTCTTCAAGGAGCTGCGCCCGGCCATCGTGCACACCCACAACCCCAAGCCCGGCCTGTACGGCCGGATGGCGGCCAAGGCAGCGGGCGTCCCGTGCATCGTCAACACGGTCCACGGCCTCTACGCGCTCCCCGACGACCGGCTGGCCAAGCGTGCGGTCGTCTACACGCTCGAGCGCGTCGCCAGCACGTGCTCCGACGCGGAGCTGGTGCAGAACCCCGAGGACCTGACCACGCTCCGCGACACGCTCCGGATGCCGAGGTCCAAGCTGGCCCTGCTCGGCAACGGGGTCGACATGGGCAGGTTCGCGTCGGCCGACGACCGGGACGGCCGCCGCGCCCGGGTCCGGGCCGAGCTCGGTGCCGACGACGGCACGGTCGTGGTCGGCGCAGTGGGCCGGATGGTGCTCGAGAAGGGCTACGCCGAGCTGTTCGAGGCGTGGGACCGGCTGCGGGCCGACCTGCCCCGGGCGATGCTCGTCGTGGTCGGCCCGGACGACGACGACAAGGCCGACAGCGTCCCCCGCGACCTGGTCGAGCGGGCCCGGGCCACGGGCGTGAAGTTCCTGGGCATGCGGTCCGACGTCGAGGACCTCTACTGCGGGTTCGACCTGTACGTCCTGGCCTCGCACCGGGAGGGGTTCCCCCGCTCCGCGATGGAGGCCGCGGCCGGCGGCCTGCCGATCATCGCGACCGACATCCGCGGCTGCCGGCAGGTCGTGGCCGACGGCCGGACCGGCCTCCTGGTGCCGGTGCGCTCGCCCGAGGGCCTCGAGCGGGCGCTGCGCGAGCTGGTCGGCGACGACGACCGGCGCCGGACCATGGGCAAGGCCGCAGCAGCCCGGGCCCGGGACGAGTTCGACCAGCAACGGGTGATCGACCTGACCCTGCTGACCTACCGCAAGCTCCTGCTCAAGGCCGGTCTCCCGCTGCCGACACCGGTGGCGGCGCCGTGACCGCCGGCCCGTCCGAACGGCCGCTCCGGGTCCTGGTGGTGTGCACCGCCAACCAGTGCCGCTCCCCCCTCGGCGAGGTCATCCTCCGCGACGCGCTGTTCCGCCACGGCGTCGACGCGGTCGTGGTCTCGGCCGGCACCATGCAGGGCGCGGCCGGCATGCCGGCCGCCCGCGGCAGCCGCAAGGTGGCCAAGGAGCTGGGCCTCGACCTCGACCAGCACGTCAGCCACGAGGTCGACGCCGACACCGTCGCGGCGGCCGACCTGGTCGTCACGATGGGCGTCAGCCACGTCATGGACCTGTCCGCGGCGTTCGACGGCTGCCACCACAAGACGCTCACCCTGCGCGAGCTGGTGGCGCACGTGTCGGGCTCGTCGACGGTCGGCCCGCTCACGGTCGACCAGGTGCGGGCCGAGGTGGCCGCCGCCTGCGACCGGCCGCTCGCGGCGCTGCTGGGCGGCAACCTCGACGTGGACGACCCGATCGGCATGCCCACCTCACGGTTCCGCAGGACCGGCGCCGAGCTCACGGAGCTGTTCGAGGTGGTCGTGGACGCCTGGTACCCGACGACCGTCCCCGGCCCGCCGCCCGTCTAGGCGACGACGGCGGTCAGGCGGACCGTCCCGCCCGACCTCCGGGCCCGCGCCACCCGCAGACCGGCGGACTCGAGCAGGAGCGTGAGCTCGTCGAGGGTCCACTCCCGCACCACGCCCGGCCGCACGGGCGGGCCCAGGTCACGGGCGGGCCGCTCGGCCACGTGGACCTCGACGGTCCCGCCGGCACCCGCCGCCTCCCGCTGCGCCACCAGGTCGGACCACGGGTCGGGCGACCCCTCGGGACCCGCCACCCGGTCCGCCGCGGCGACCGGCTGCTCGGTGTAGCCCCACGGCAGGAACCACCGGTCCACACCCGGTGCACCGTGCTCGGCGCCCAGCCGGGCCGCGTGCACGAGCGGGTCCGTGTCCGCGGCCGACGCTGCTGCAGAGGTGTCGTCGAAGGACCACTTCCGGCGGGCCACGGGCGGGAGCCGGACCAGCAGCGCCCGGAGCCACGTCTGCGGGTCGCGCGGGCGGGACCGCACGGCCCGGCGGCTGTAGTCGCGGGCGATGTCCCACCGGCCGGTCCGCACGGCGGACACGGCGATCAGCGACTCCCACCCGGCGCGCTCGTCCGGGTCGAGCGCGAACCTGCCGGCGTGCCGGGCCAGCACCCAGCGCGAGCCGTCGAGCAGCAGGTTGGGACGCTGCATCGCCCGCGCCCCCTGGGTGCGCCGCTCGATCCTGGCCACCGGGACGTCCACCGTCAGGACCGTGCGGCCCTGCCGCTCGCACTCGGCCGTCAGCCGGACGAACAGCTCCGTCTGCGGCGAGCAGCAGAGTCCGTCGAGGTAGCCGCCGGCGGCAGCAAGGACCCCGCGCCGCACGACGAAGCAGCCGGCGAGGAGCTGCGCCGTCGCCCCGGCAAAGACCGGCCCGAGCGGCACCGGCGGGTCGGTGCGCGGCGGCGCCCCGTCCGGGTCCACGAGCACGGCCGGGCCGGAGACGAGGCCGACCGCCGGGTCCGCCAGCAGCGGGGCGAACGCCGGTCCCCAGGCCGGGAGCAGCTCGTCGTCGTCGTCCAGGAACGCCACCCAGTCGGCGGTGGCGCGGGCCAGGCCGGCGTTGCGCGCCGCGGTCTGCCCGGCGTTGGGCTGCACGACCACGGTGACGCGCGGGTCCGCGACCCCGGCCAGCACCTGCGCCGTGCCGTCCGTGCTGCCGTCGTCGACCACGACCACCTCGACGTCCAGGGGGGCCGTGTGGTCGAGCGCGCTCTGGACGGCGCGCACCACGGTGCCGGCCCGGTTGTACGTGGTGATGATGACGGCGACGTCCGGCACACCCCCACGCTACGGGGTCAGGTCGCGGTCACCGTGATGCCGTGGTGGCCCGTCGCCCCGTCGGGCGCGACCGGGGCGACCTCCTCGGTCTGCGTCGCGCCGGTGCCGTCGGTGGCGCGGACCTGCAGGCGGTGCTCCCCCGTCGACGGCGTCCACTCCCACACCCACTGCCGCCACGTGGTCGCGGCGTGCTCCTTGGCCAGACGGGCCGCGCGCCACGGACCGTCGTCCACGCGGACCTCCACCTTGGCGATGCCGCGTCCCGGGGCCCACGCCACCCCGGCGACCGCGACCGGCTCGCCCGCCACCACCCGGGCGCCCGGCCGGGGCGTGTCGATGCGGGACTGGGTCTTGACCGGCCCCTCGGCCGACCAGCCCCGCGGGACCCAGTAGGCCTCGAAGGCGTCGAAGGT
Source organism: uncultured Actinomycetes bacterium (assembly GCA_903930035.1). Lineage (GTDB taxonomy): Bacteria > Actinomycetota > Acidimicrobiia > Acidimicrobiales > Microtrichaceae > CAJANQ01. The sequence goes on from CAIYXG010000478.1 coordinate 3,787, forward strand.
GGTGAGCTCGATCTCCGACAGCCACTTGGTGGCCGACACGTAGCCGTAGAGCCCTGGCACGACCAGCCGGGCCGGGAAGCCGTGCGCCACCGGCAGCGGCTCTCCGTTCATGCCGACCGCGACCACGGCGTCACGGCCGTCGAGGACGGCGGTCGGGAACCCGGCCGTGAACCCGTCCACGGACCGGCCCACGACCTGGTCGGCACGCGGGTCCACCCCGGCCTCGGCCAGCAGGTCGTCGAGCCGGCACCCGAGCCACCGGGCGGTGCCCACCAGGTCCCCGCCCACCTCGTTGGACACGCACGCGATGGTCACGTCGGTCTCGATCATCGGGCGCGCCAGCAGGTCCTCCCACGTGAGGGTGAGCGGGGTGCGCACCATGCCGCCGACCTTGAGCGTCCACGTGGCCGGGTCCACCTGCGGGACGGCCAGGGCCGTGTCGATCCGGTAGAAGCGGTCGTTCGGCGTCAGGAACGGCGAGACCCCGCGCACCCCGACCGACGCCGCAGGGTCCACCGGTGGCAGGGGCCGGCGGGCCCGGGGCAGCACGACCTTGAGCCGCTCGGCCGCGGCCA
>CAIYXG010000479.1 GCA_903930035.1 uncultured Actinomycetes bacterium
CGACGAGGGCGTGGCCGAGCTGACGACGGCGGCGACGTCGATGTCGGTGCGGCTCTCCACCGCCATCCCGCCGGCCTCGGTCGCCGACCTGCCGTAGCGGGGCCGCGCCGGGCGGGGCGCAGCCAGGCGGTCCTCGATCCGGACGACCGGTGTCGCACGTGCGGCCTAGGTTCGGGGTCGGAGAGAGGAGGCCCCATGGCCAGCAGCACGAACCAGCACCGGACGCGGGCGACCACGTCATGAGCGGGGTCGAGGACGACCAGGTCGGCGTGGTCGACGAGGACGGCGACGTCTTCCTGCGGGTCCTGCGGAAGGACGACGGGTCGGTCCAGCTGATGATGGCGGGCACCGACGACGAGACCGGCGAGCTGATCCTGCACGAGCTCGACGAGGGACCCGTCGCGGCACCCATGGGCGGCCGGTGGGAGAAGATCACGCTGGTCGACCCTGCCAACTTCCCTGCGCTGCGCGCCGCGCTCGGCGCGCCCGAGGGCGCCGACGTGGTCGCGCACCTGGCCGCCCACTTCACCGGGGAGGCGTCGTGGGAGGTCACGCGCCGGATCGCCGAGGCCGGCGTGCCCGTCGAGGAGGAGCACGGCTAGACGGCGCTGCGGCAGGATGGGGCGATGAGCGACGTCCTCACGCCCCAGGTGCGCAACTTCCTGGCCACGGCCACCACGTGCGTGGCGGGCACGACCCGCCCCGACGGCTCGGTGCGCCAGTCCGTCACCTACTTCTTGCTCGCCGACGTCGACGGCGCCGACTGCCTGGTGCTGAGCACGGTGGCGCAGCGGGCCAAGGCCCGCGACGTCGCCCGCACCGGGACCATGTCGCTGTGCGTGTTCGGCAACTCGGCGCCCTTCCCGGCGGTGACGGTCGAGGGGACGGCTCGGGTGCTGACCGTTGCCGAGAGCGCGGACGTCGGCCACCTGACCCGGCGCATCGGCCGGGAGATCCTGGGGTTCCCGGCCGACTTCGAGCTGACCGACGAGCAGCTCGTCGAGGCCGACCGGGTCCTGCTGGTCCTCTCCCCCACCCGCGCCTACGGCGCGTCCTACCTGCCCGAGTAGCGGAGGCCCGGCCGTGACCGACCTCTGGGACCTCGCCCCCGACTACGCGCACCACGCGGCGACCGTCCGCACGCTGGCTACCCACCTGCTGGCCCGGGCGCGGTTCCGGGCGACCGGGCGGTTCGGCCTGCGCCCCACCCCGGGAGGCCTGGGCACCGGCCGGTTCGGCGACGACCACCGGCAGGTCCGCCTGTCGGGCGCCGTGCTGGTCGACGAGACCGGCGGCGCAGCGCCCACCACCCGGCTCCTCCCGCTGGCCGGCCGGACGCTTGGCGAGGCCGCCGAGTTCCTGTCGCTCGACCTGGACCCCGACTTCTCCGTCGGGGCCGACACCGCGGCGCTGCCCGGTGCCGGTTGGGTGGTCGACCTGGACGACGGCGCTGCCCGGCAGGTCGGTGACTGGTACAGGTTCTGCGACCAGGTGCTGCTGCAGCTGATCGTCGGGATGGACCGGCCGGCGCCGTCGGGCCTGCAGGTCTGGCCCGAGCACTTCGACCTGGGCACCGACCTGGACTGCGCACCCGGCGGGCCCCGGGCCAACGTCGGCGGCTCCCCCGGCGACGACTACCTGCCCGAGCCCTACCTGTACGTCGGGCCCCACGGCCCCGGCCGCCCCGGCGACCCCGGGTACTGGAACGCCCCGTTCGGGGCCGCGCTGAGTTTCGGCGAGCTGCGGTCCTCGGGCCAGCCGGTCGAGGCGGCCGTGGCGTTCCTCCGGCGCGGCACCCAGCTGCTCGCCGAGGGCTGAACAAGGGCGGGTTCCGGGGGGCGGATGCCTGGGGCCGGCAGAGGTCCGAACGAGGGCAGCTCCCGCCCTTTGGGACCGGCTCCGATGTCACACCGGTGCCCGATAATGGACCTTGCG
>CAIYXG010000480.1 GCA_903930035.1 uncultured Actinomycetes bacterium
AGCCCGTCGAGCGCGCCGGCTGGGCGTGCGGCGCGTCGTCGAAGCTGTCGCCGGCCCCGCCGGCCGAGTGCCCGACCTCTGCCCCGCTCCACCTGGTCGTGACCTTCCCCGACTGCTGGGACGGCAGGGCCACCGATTCGTCGGACCACCAGCGCCACGTCGCCGCGTCGAGGGGCGGACGCTGTCCGGCCTCGCACCCGGTGCCCGTGCCGCAGCTGATGCTGTCGATCTCCTACCCGGTGTCGGGGCCCGGCCACGAGCTCTCGCTGGCGTCCGGCTCGATCTACTCCGCCCACGCCGACTTCTTCAACGGCTGGCGGCCCGAGGACCTCGAGCGCGAGGTGCGGCTCTGCCTGCACCGGGGCGTGGTGTGCGGCGTGTCCTCCAACCGCTCGGAGGAGCCGCTCTTCCGCTCGGACTACGACTGAGCCCGGGCCGGACGGCTACTTGTCGGCGACGACGAGCAGCCGGCCCACCATCCCGGCGCGCGGCGTGCCGTGGAGCGAGCAGTAGTAGGGCACCTCGCCCGGCGTGTCGGGCACGGTGATCGTCCCGGAGTCGCCCGGCTGGAACTTGTCGGTCGGGATGTCGGTGAACTGGCCCTCCTGCACGGCGATCACGTTGTGCGGGTTGCGGCCCCGGTTCTCGAACGTGACCTTCGTGCCCGGGCTCACCTTCGTGTACTGCGACCGGTACGAGTTGTCGACGGCCTGGATGGTGATCTCGGCCTTCCCGGTCTGGTCGACGTAGTCCGACTCGGGCACCGGGGGCAGCGTCGTGGAGGACGACGACTCGCTGTTGCCGCACGCCGGCACCGCCAGCACGGCGAGCAGGCCGACGACGGCCAGCAGGCGGACGGGACGGGAGGGAAGGAGTCGTTGCAGCACGGGGCGCAGGCTAGCCAACCGCGACCCGGGACGGGCCGCCGCCCCCGGCCCGCTGCCGACTACCGACTAGTTGCGGGGGACGACCTCGCCGGGCGAGCCGTCGGGGTTGCGCTCCTGGACCACGGCGTCGCCGATGTCGGGCAGCGGGGCACCGGCCGGGACCGTCTGGCCCTCGGAACCGTCGGGGTTGCGCTCGACCACGACGGCGTCGCCGATGTTCGGGGCCGGGGCGACGGCACCGGCGCCGGCCACCGCGGAGCCCGTGCGGGTCCCGGCGTCGGCCGAGGCGGTCGTGGACTGGGGCACCAGTATGAGGGTGCCGACGGCGGTGACCGCGACCACGACGCCGATGGCGGGCACCAGGACCCGGCCGCGCAGGCCACGGTGGCGACGGTCGACGAGGCGGGCGGCCGCGGCCTCGGGGGTCATCATCGAGCGCAGCTCGGCGGAGACCTCCTCCACCGACACGCCGAGGGTCTCGGCCAGGACCACCAGGTCGCCGACGCGCAGCGGGATGGACGTGCCCGGGGGCGTGCGGCGCATGGAGTAGACGAGCGTCAGGTAGCGGGACAGGACCTGCTCGCGCTCCTCGGCGTCGGCCACGACCGAGATCTGGGCGCCCTCCTTGGAGTCGGAGATCGTGCCCTCGTTCAGGTCGACGACCAGCTCGGAGCGGGCCGGCACGAGGTCCGACGTCTCGATCCCGTAGAGCTCGGCGACGGCGGCCAGGTCGCGGTCCTCCAGACGGCGGTGGCCGGTCTCGGCCTCCAGCAGCGCCACGGACGAGAGGCGTCCGCCCAGGCGGGCTGCCGCGTCCTCGAGGCTGAAGCCCCGGGCCACGCGGGCCTCGGACAGCAACGAACCCAGGCGTCGCGGCGGGACGAGCTCGTCCACCGCGGCACCACCGCTGTTCCAGCTGTCAGGTCCTGTGTCGTTCCCAGCCATGTCCTGTCCTCCTGCGAGGGACCACGTCGAGCGGCCCGTCTGCCTTCCACCTATCGGCGGCTGCTGCAGCTGCTTGAGAATTCATTGAAAATCTTGCACACCCGGGACCCCCGGGGCGCCCTGACGGCATGGGCAATCCCCCCACTAGGGTCTGCGCATGGCTGTTCCCCCCGTCACTGGCCCGCCCCCGGGCGCGACGCCCGACCCCGAGTCGGCGCTGCCGTCGGTCGGCGCACGGGTCCTGGCGTTCGGCTCGATCCTGCTCGGCGGGCTGACCGGTGGCCTCATCGGCGCCGCGTTCGCCCGGCTCGGCGGGTTCGAGGGGGCCGCCGGCGGGCTCGTCCTCCTGCTCTCGGCGCTGCTCGGTGCGGGCGGCGTCGCCGTGGTCGCGGTCCTGACCCTCCGTGCCGTCGGGGAGTGGGAGACCAGCCGGCGGCGCCAGGCCGTCGAGCAGGCCCGCCGCCCCGGCCCATGACCCGGTCCGTCGACGACGACCTGCTCGACGAGCTGCTCGGGGTCGCCCTCGGCGCGGCGACGGCGGCGGCCCGGCTCGTCCACGACGGCCGTCCCGACGAGCTCGAGGTGGCGACCAAGTCGAGCGCCGTGGACCACGTCACCCAGATGGACCACGCGGCCGAGGCCCTCGTCCGGGAGCTCGTGGTCGGGGCCCGGCCCCACGACCGCGTGGTCGGCGAGGAGGCGGGCGAGCCCGACGGCGACGGCACCAGCGGACTGACCTGGTGGATCGACCCGATCGACGGGACCACCAACTACGTCTACGACCACCCCGGCTACGCCGTGTCGGTGGCCGTCGGCACCGAGGACGGCGCGCTGGTCGGCGTGGTCGCCGACCCCACCCACGCCCGGACGTACGTCGCCGCCCGGGGCCGGGGGGCCCGCTGCACCCGCGACGACGGACGCACCACCGAGCTGCGGCTCCGCCCGCCCCCGCCGGTGGCGCAGGCACTGGTCGCCACCGGCTTCTCCTACGACGCCGCCCGCCGCGGCCGCAACGGCGCGGTCGTGGCCCAGCTCCTCCCCCAGGTCCGCGACATCCGCCGGTCGGGGGCGGCGGCGCTCGACCTGTGCAGCGTCGCGGCCGGCCGCGTCGACGCCTACTACGAGGCCGGGCTGAGCATCTGGGACATGGCCGCCGGACGGCTGGTCGCCACCGAGGCCGGGGCGCGCGTCGGCGCGCTCGCCGGGCCCGACGCCCTCCCTGAGGTCGTCCTGGCGGCCCACCCGGACCTCTACGGACCGCTCGAGGAGCTCCTGCGGTCGCTCGGCGCCGCCGAGGTCTGACGGCGTGCGAGACTGACCGCCGTGGGCACGCGCATTCTGACCGTCGAGGACGACGAACGCATCCGGACCGCCGTGAAGCTGGCGCTCGAGGACGAGGGTTGGGAGGTCGAGGAGGCCGAGACCGGCGAGGACGCCATCGCCCGGTTCACCCGGACCCCTGCCGACGTGGTGCTGATCGACATCATGCTGCCGGGTGTCGACGGGTTCGAGGTCTGCCGGTCCATCCGCCGCCAGAGCGACGTGCCGATCGTCATGGTCACGGCCCGCGCCGACACCCACGACGTGGTGGCCGGGCTCGAGGCCGGCGCCGACGACTACCTCACCAAGCCGTTCGTCCCGAAGGAGCTCTCGGCACGCATCCGGGCCCTGCTGCGCCGGGCCCGCCCGGCGGCGCCGGGCAACCCCCGGCTGCGGTTCGAGGAGCTCGAGGTCGTGCCGCAGGAGGGCGTCGTCACCCGCGGCGGCGACCAGATCCACCTGACCAAGACCGAGTTCCGGCTGCTCGTGGAGCTGGCCAACAACCCCGGCAAGGTGTTCTCGCGCGAGGACCTCCTGGAGAAGGTCTGGGGCCACGGCGTGTTCGGCGACGGCCGCCTGGTGGACGTCCACGTGCGCCGCCTGCGCACCAAGGTCGAGGCCGACCCGGCCAACCCGCGCCACGTCGTGACCGTCCGGGGTCTGGGCTACAAGCTCCAGA
>CAIYXG010000481.1 GCA_903930035.1 uncultured Actinomycetes bacterium
AGTCCTTCCACATCGTGATGACGCCGTCGCGCACGTACTGGACCGACACGAACGGCAGCGTCACGGTCTCGCCGGTGTGGAAGTGCCAGACCTCGGTGTGCTCGGTCATGACGACCTCGCCGTCGCTCACCACCACGACCCGGTCGTGGTGGTCGTACCCGTCGATCCCCTCCAGACCCAGCTGGAGCCGGGCCACGATGTGCGCCGGGCCCTTGCCGGCCGTGCTCGGCCCGGTCGGGACGTCGAAGTAGATCGAGTCCTCGTCGAAGAACGTGGCGATCTTGTCCCAGTCCCGCTCGTAGAGCGTGGCCCAGAACGCGGCGGTGACCTGGGTCGGCGACAGGTCGGCGTGGGGGGACGTCATCTGGCACCTCGCAGGAGCTGGCCGGGCTGGGCGCCCGTGGTCTCGCCGTCGGCCATGACGACCTGTCCGGACTTGATGGTCGTGACGTAGCCGTCGGCCCGCTGGATCAGCCGGCCGGCGTCGCCGGGCAGATCGACGACCCGCTCCGGCCGGCGCAGCTGGAGCCGGTCCAGGTCGATCACGTTCACGTCGCCGACCATCCCGGGCAGCAGCCGGCCCCGGTCGCCCAGGCCGTAGAGGTCGGCGGTGGCCGACGTCATCTTCTGCACGGCGACCTCGAGCGGCAGCCGGTCGCCGTCACGGTCGCGGACCCAGTGGGTCAGCAGGAAGGTGGTGGTCGAGGCGTCGCACGTCTGGTTGGCGTGCGCGCCGCCGTCGCCCAGGCCGAACACCGTCCACGGGTCGGCCAGCATCGTGTAGGCCGCGTCCAGGTTGCCGTCGCTGTAGTTGAGCACCGGCGCGTTCAGCAGCTCCCGGCCGCCGTCGGCGAGCAGCATGTCGTAGAGGACCTCCCACCGGTCGCGGCCCTGGGCAGCAGCAATGCGGTGGACCGACCGGTCGGGACCGGGCTCGTAGTCGGGCGGGTCGCCCAGCAGGTAGGTGCGGGCCGGGTCCATGAACCCCATGACCACGGGGTCGTCGTCGAGCGCCGGAAGGTCGCGCAGCACACGGCGCCGGACCTCGGGGTCCGAGAGCCGGCGGTACTGCTCCTCCCAGCCGAGCAGGCCCAGGCCCAGCTCGTTCCACGACGGCGTGAACTGCAGGGCGTGGAACGTCTGCAGCCCGAGCAGGAGCGACACGGTGCGGCCGTGCACCTGCGGCTTCACCCGGGCGCCGGCGGCGTTGGCGGTGCCGACCAGGTCGAGGAGCCGGCGCCACTGCACCGGGTCGGCGTTGTTCTGCGAGAGCACGAAGCTGACGGGCCGGTCGATGGCCTGCGACAGCCGCACCATCCAGTCGACCTCCCGGTCGGGCGCGGCCAGGTCCTCGCCCAGGGCGCCGGCCGCCGCCAGCTCGAAGACCCCGGTCCCCAGCTCGCCCAGGACGGCGCCGATCCCGAACAGCTCGTCCTCCGCCGCGAAGGTGCCGGGCACGGGCTCGCCGTCGATGGCCCGGTGCGCCAGCGTGCGGCTGGTGGAGAAGCCCAGCGCCCCGGCGAGCAGGCCCTCGCGCACGATGGCGGCCATCGCCGCAATGTCCTTGGACGTCGCGGGCTCGTTGGCCGCACCACGCTCGCCCATCACGTAGGCCCGCACGGCACCGTGGGGCACCTGCGTGCCGACGTCCATCATCTTGGGCAGCGCGTCCAGCGTGTCCAGGAACTCGGGGAAGGACTCCCAGCCCCAGCGGATGCCGGTGGCGAGCGCGGCGCCGGGGATGTCCTCGACGCCCTCCATGAGTCCGATGAGCCACTCGTGGCGGTCCGGGCGCACCGGCGCGAACCCCACGCCGCAGTTGCCCATGACCACCGTGGTCACGCCGTGCCAGCACGACGGCGACAGGTAGGGGTCCCACGTGGCCTGGCCGTCGTAGTGGGTGTGGATGTCGACGAACCCGGGCGTCACCAGCGCGCCGTCGGCGTCCACCGTCTGGCGGCCGGGCCCGACGTCGTCACCGACGTCCACCACCCGGCCGTCGGAGATGGCGACGTCGGCCGTCCGCGCCGCGGCGCCGGTCCCGTCGACCACCAGACCACCCCTGACCACGACGTCGTGCATGCGTCCCCCCGAACGTTGGTGCCGGTCCCCAGCCTGTCAGGTCTCGGCCCCGTCGGGCTCCGCAAACTCCAGGAAGGCCTCCCACGCCCGGGGGCCGTAGACCGTGGCGGGACCACCCTCCATGAGCATCGTGACACCGACCATCTCGGCCACCTGCTCCTTGGTGACGCCCTTGGCGGCCGCGCCCTTGGCGTGCGCCGCAATGCAGCCGTCGCACTTCTTCACGATGGCGATCGCGAGCGCGATCAGCTCCTTGGTCCCGGCCGACAGCTCCCCCTCGGCCATGGCGGCGCCGTGCAGCTGGGCGAAGCCCTTCCAGACGTCCGGCGTGGCGTGGCGCAGCTCCCGCGCCGGGGTCCTGAGCTCGTCGAGCGTGTCCTTTGCGTTGCCCATGGGCTGCTCCCGTTCGGTGGTCCCCCGAGTCTCGCCGATCTGCCCGGCCGACCATGGCCCCGGGGCCCGACGGCCCCTAGGGTCTGTGGCGTGACGACGGAAGGGCCCAGCTGGGGGCAGGCGCAGCTGGAGGAGCTGTTCGACGGGCAGACGGTGCTCGCTACCGACGCGACGGCCGACCCGGTGCCGGCGCCCGACTTCCTGCGGACCGACGACGTGCTGGCGGCCCGGACCTGGACCCAGCGGGCCGAGGGGATCTGCGCCGCCGACCGGCCGGCGATGGTCCGCTGCTGGTGGGACGCGGTGTCGCACCCGGGCGAGGTCCGTCGGACGCGGGTGCGGGTCGAGCGCGAGGGCGTCTGGCTGGAGCAGGAGATCCTGGCGCTGAACCTGCTCGACCTCCCGCTCGTCGGCGCCGTGCTGGTGGGGTTCACGACCGTCGGCGAGTGCGCCCCGCCACCCGTGACCATGGCGACGGAGGACCTGCTCGGCCCGGACGGCACCCGCGTCGGGCGGCCGGTCTGGCTGCTGCAGGAGCTGAGTCCGCTGGGCGTCGTGGAGCGGACCGACGGCGACGTCGAGCAGATTTTCGGACGGTCCGCCGAGGAGCTGCAGGGCATGCAGATCCTGGACCTGATCCACCCCGACGACCAGGTCCCGAGCCTGGAGATGTGGGCCTCGGTCCTGATGGACCCCGGCACGATGCACACGCTGCGCGAACGGATCGTCCGGCCCGACGGCTCGGTCTGCTGGATCGAGGCCAGCGTCGTCAACCGGCTGGGCGACGCCCAGCACGGGTCCGTCCTCTCGATCTGCCACGACGTCACCGAGCGGCGCGCCGCAGAGCGGGTCCTCCACACCCGGGCGACGGTCGACGACCTCACCGGGCTGCTCAACCGCCGGGCCGTCGTGGACGAGCTCCGCTCGCTGCTGTCGGTCGGACGGGCCACGGCGGGCTTCGTCGACCTGGACAACTTCAAGAGCGTGAACGACCACCACGGCCACCCCGTCGGCGACGCGATCCTCACCGCAGTGGCGAAGCGGCTGATGAACGCCGTGCCCGACTGGGCGACCGTGGGCCGCTGGGGCGGTGACGAGTTCCTGGTCGTGGCCCCGGGCGACGCCGTGGTCGACCTGGTCCGTGCCGTCGACGAGCTGCTGGCCGACCCCATCGAGGTGGACGGGCTCGTCTGGTGGCCGAGCGCCAGCCTGGGGGTGGTGGCGGGCGACCAGGACGACGACGTCGAGGACCTGATCCGCGACGCCGACCGCCGCATGTACGCGACCAAGATGGTGCGGCAGCGCAGCCTCGAGGGCTGACGCCGGACTCAGCCCCGCAGCACGGCGGCCACGGCCCGGCGCGTGGTCCGGGACCACTCCTCCGGCGACAGCCGGTCGGTGCCGTCGAGGACCGAGAGGATCCGGCCGAAGGTGAAGGCCTGGACGAAGACCGCGGCAGCGTGCACGTCCACCGTCGGGCCGGCGATCCCCTTGTCCTTGAGGGTCTGGATCATGTCCTCGAACGCGGCGGTCTGCTCACGCTGCTTCTCGGCGAGCACCTCGCGGAGGGAGGCCCGCGACCGGGCCGAACCGATGGCGTCGACCCGCTGCCAGAGCGCGTCGTTGCGCTCGGCCCGCACGAACTCGGTCTGCAGCGCCTCGACGGCGTCGAGCAGCTGCTCGAGCGAGTCGACGTGATCGTTCACCATCTGCATCGCGGCCAGGTCCTCGTCCCACGTCGGGTGGAACCGGTAGACGCGGACCGCCTCGATCACACCTTCACGGTTGCCGAAGAAGTGGTAGATCGACCCGACCGACCGGCCGGAGGCCGCCACCAGGTCAGAGATCCGGAGACCGGCCTCGCCGTGCTCGTCCACGAGCGCCACGGCGGCCATCAGGATGCGCCGCTCGGTGTCGGCCTCGCTCTGGTCCGGGGCAAGGTCGCCCTCGGTGGGGCCAAGGTCCTCGGTGGGGTCGGGCGACGGCATGGCTCAGGTGGGACAGGGGGCGGGCGTCACGGCCGTCACGAAGGCACGGCGGACCACCTCGACCCACGCGTCGAAGGAGCAGCTGGCCGAGCCGCTGAGGTCACTGATGATGCGGCCGAGCGTCACCGCCTGCACGAAGACGGCGACCGCCGACGCGTCGACCTCGGTGCACACGACGCCCCGGTCCTGCAGCTGACGCACCAGGTCGGCGTACGCGTCGGTCATCGACTGCTGGGCCCCTTCGACCACCCGGCGGAGGGCGGGCCGCCGGCGGGAGGCCGAGATGACCTCCAGCTTGGACCAGAGCTGGTCGGACCGCGCCGGGTCGTGCAGCTCGCGGGCCAGCAGCTCGATCATCCGGTCCAGGTCCTCCGGCGAGTCGATGGCCCCGGCCAGCTCCTGCAGCCGCTCGGCGTCCACGGCCCACGCGCTGGCGAGCTCCGCCAGCCAGACGGCCTCGAGCACGCCCTCGCGGTTCCCGAAGAAGTGGTAGATCGACCCGACCGACCGCCCCGACCGCTCGACCAGGTCAGAGATCCGGAAACTTCCCTCTCCGTGCTCGGCCACGAGCTGCCGGGCCGCGTCGAGGATCTGGTCCTCGCTCTCGTCGTGCTCGGTGGTGACGCGGCCACTGTCCGTGCTTCTCGTCACTGTGGCGCACCCCCTCGTGCAACTGTCGCCCAACAGCAGTCGTCACGCACGGTAGCGAACTCGGCACAAAGAGCAATCAGAAAGAAGTTCCGTCGGCGGCCCGGCTCCGCGGTCGGCGGACGGCCGCACCGGTAGCCTGCCCAACGGTGGTGGGCAGGTTGCCCGGACGCCTGCCGAACGGAGCAACGTGAGCGACACCCTGGCCCCCGAACCCGCACCGACGCCGGCCCCGGGACGGCGCAAGGTCCACCCGGGCCGCATCCTTGCGGTGCTCGTGGCCCTGGCACTCCTGGCGGTGCCGGTCGCCGTGTTCCTCAAGGTGGAGGCCGGCGAGCGGGCCACGGCGCAGCGGCAGGCCGCGCTCGACCCCTTCTACACGCCACCGAGTCCCCTGCCGTCGGAGCAGCCGGGCACGCTCATCCGTTCCGAGGTGATGGACGGCGTGAAGGTGCCGGGGGGCACGGCCCGGCGGATCCTCTACGTGACCGAGCAGGGCGAGGGTGACGTCCGGGTGAGCGGCGGCATGGTGTTCACCCCGACCTCGCCCGCCCCGCCAGGGGGCCGTCCGGTCCTGGCGTGGGCCCACGGCACCCTGGGACAGGGTGATGCCTGCGTGCCCTCGCGGTCCGCCAACCCGCTGGGCGACCTGGACTGGATCGGCCAGGCGATGTCCTACGGGTGGGTCGTGGCCGCGACCGACTACGCCGGTCTGGGCACGCCCGGGCCGGCCGCCTACCTGATCGGGACCGACGAGGCGAAGGACGTGCTCAACTCGGTGCGCGCCGCCGCGCAGCTCGAGGGCACGCAGACCAGCAAGCGGCTGCTGGTCTTCGGCCACTCGCAGGGCGGACACTCGGCCCTGTGGACCGTCGACCAGACGGCGTCCTACGCGCCGGAGCTCGAGCTCGTCGCTGCCAGCGCCGCCGCACCGGCGGCCGAGCTGGACCCGCTGGTCAAGCTCCAGTGGGACCAGGTGCTCGGCTGGGCGATCGCCCCGGACGTGGTGGTGGACTGGCCGGCCGTCTACCCCGACCTGGACACCGACGCCGTCCTCACCGGCGTGGGCCGGAAGAACGTGGCGCGCATCGCCGAGCTGTGCATCAAGGACGCCGCCATCGAGGGGCTGGTCCGCAACAAGCTGTTCAAGCAGCAGATGTTCACCAAGGACCCGACCACCGTGCCGGCCTGGGCGCAGGCCCTGGACGCGCAGAGCGCCCCGGCGCCCAAGGTCCCCACGCTCGTCCTGCAGAGCGAGTCGGACAACGTGATCCTCCCGCAGACCACCTCCAGGTTCCTGGTGGACAGCTGCGCGGCGGGCGCGCCCCTGAGCCAGATGTGGATCGACGGGGTCACGCACATGCAGACCGCGGTAGTGGGTGGGCCCACGGTCATGATGTGGCTGCGCCAGCGGCTCGAGGGCGTGCCCACGGTGCCGAACTGCGCCATCCCGCCGCCGGTCGCCCCCTACGCCGGCTGAGCCCACCGCTGCACCGTCCGATGGACCTGCCCACCCGGTACACCTCGGTCCGCTCGTGGACCGACGCCCTGACGGCGCCGCTCAGTGCGGAGGACCAGACGGTGCAGTCGATGCCGGACGTCAGCCCGACCAAGTGGCACCGGGCGCACACGACCTGGTTCTTCGAGACGTTCGTGCTGCTGCCGCACGCACCCGGGTACCGGGTCCACGACCCCGCCTACGACTACCTGTTCAACTCGTACTACGAGTCCGTCGGCGCGCGGTTCCCGCGGGACCGTCGCGGGCTCGTCACCCGACCGGGCGTGGACGACGTCGGCCGGTACCGGGCCGCCGTCGACCGGGCGATGGCCGACCTCCTCGGCAGCGGGGTGCCCGACCACGTCGCCGGTCTTGTGGAGCTCGGGCTGCACCACGAGCAGCAGCACCAGGAGCTGCTGCTCATGGACGTCCTCCACGTCCTGCACCAGAGCCCGCTGCGGCCGCGCTACTCGGCGGCGCCCGACCAGCCCGGCGCCCCCGCCCCGGACGCCGGCTGGCACGCGCTCGAGGGTGGTGTGGTCGGCGTCGGCCACCGCGGCGACGGGTTCGCGTTCGACAACGAAGGGCCGGCGCACCAGGTGCTGCTCGAGCCGTACCGCCTGGCCGACCGGCTGGTGACCTGCGGCGACTGGCTCGAGTTCATGGCCGACGGCGGCTACCGGCGCCACGACCTGTGGCTCTCCGACGGGTGGGCGGCGGTCCACGCTCACGGCTGGGACTCGCCGCTCTACTGGGAGCAGCACGACGGCGAGTGGCACGAGTTCACGCTGCACGGGCTCCGGCCCGTGGACCCGGCCGCCCCGGTCGCCCACATCAGCCAGTACGAGGCCGACGCCTATGCGCACTGGGCCGGCGCACGGCTGCCGACGGAGTTCGAGTGGGAGCACGCCGTGGTCCAGCTGGCCGGGAGCGGCGCACCCGACCCGGCCCCCGACCGGCTCACCACCGCACCCGGGGGCGGCCCGGGCCCCCTGGCCGACCGGTTCGGACAGGTCTGGCAGTGGACCGCCTCGGCCTACCTGCCCTACCCGCGGTTCCGCCCGGCGGCCGGCGCGGTCGGTGAGTACAACGGCAAGTTCATGTCGGGCCAGATGGTCCTGCGCGGCAGCTCGTGCCTGACCCCGGGCGGACACGCCCGGCCCACCTACCGCAACTTCTTCCCGCCGGCCGCCCGGTGGGTCGCGGCCGGGCTCCGTCTGGCGTCCGACCTGTAGGTTGCCGGTCGTGAACGACCGGCTGACCGTCGAGGTCCACCTCGGCCACGACGAGCTGGCGGCGTCGCTCCGGGCGGACGTGCGCCACGGCCTGGGCTCCCGGCCCTACTCGCTGCCCCCCAAGTGGTTCTACGACGCCGCCGGCAGCGAGCTGTTCGACCAGATCACGACGTTGGCCGAGTACTACCCGACCGAGGCCGAGCGGGCCGCGCTCACGGGCTGCGCCGCCGAGGTCGCCCGCACCACCGGGGTCGGCACGGTGGTGGAGCTCGGGAGCGGGTCCTCGGACAAGACCCGGGTGCTGCTCGACGCGTTCGACCGGGCCGGGCAGCTCCGCCGCTACGTCCCGTTCGACGTGAGCGAGTCTGCGCTCCGGGCCGCGGGCGACGGACTGCTGGCGCGCTACCCCGACCTGCGCGTCCACGGGCTGGTCGGCGACTTCGACCGCCACCTGGGCCGGCTGCCCGACGACGGTAACCGGCTGCTCGCCTTCCTGGGCGGGACCATCGGCAACTACCCGCCGGTGCCCCGGGCGCGGCTGCTCGGGCAGATGGCCGCAGCGCTGCGGACCGGCGAGTGGCTCCTGCTGGGCACCGACCTGGTCAAGGACCCCATCCGGCTCGTGGCCGCCTACGACGACCCGGGCGGCGTGACCGCCGCCTTCAACCTGAACGTCCTCCGGGTGGTCAACCGCGAGCTGGGCGCCGACTTCGACGTGGACTCGTTCCGCCACGTCGCCCGCTGGGACGCCGGGTCGGAGTGGATCGAGATGCGACTGCGGGCCGAGCGGGCCATGACGGTGCGGGTGCCGGCGATCGGGCTGGAGGTCCCCTTCGCCCCGGGCGACGAGGTACTGACCGAGGTGAGCGCCAAGTTCCGCCGGGACGGGATCACCGGCGAGCTGACCGACGCCGGGTTCGAGGTGGTCGGGTGGTGGACCGACCCGGCCGGCGACTTCGCCCTCAGCCTCTCGCGCCGGGTGGCCTGAGCCCCTGTACCCCCCCCCACCGACCACCAGCGACACCCCCCCCCACCACCACCGCGGACGGCAGCCCCCCCGGTCCGGACGAGCCTCGGGCCCGACGACGGTTGGGGTCCGGGCGACGTGGAGTTGAACGGTGGCGCCGACCATGGGCGCGGTCGGTGGACGGGTCGTCGGGGAGGGTCCCGCACACACATCCCCCCGTGCTGGAGAGGGCCGCAAGACGGCCCGCCCACCGACACCGTCACGGACCGGTCCGGCCCGTGCTGGGGATCGGAGGCAGCAGTGCGAGTCCAGGGAAAGATCGCCGTGGTCACAGGTGCGGCACGGGGCATGGGCGAGTCGATGGCCCGGCTCCTGGCGGCCGAGGGTGCCAGGGTGGTGGTCGCCGACGTCGAGGACGAGCTGGGCCGCCAGGTGGCGGACGACCTGGGCGACGTCGCCACCTACGTCCACCTCGACGTCACCTCCGCCGAGGACTGGTCGACACTCCTGCGCGGCACGGAGCTGCAGTTCGGCACCCCCGACGTACTGGTCAACAACGCCGGCATCCTGCGGGTCGCGACCGTGGTCGACACCGACCCCGAGGTCTTCCGCGAGGTCCTCGACGTGAACCTCACGGGGACGTTCCTCGGTCTGCGCACGGTGGCCGGGGCCATGGTCGGCGCCGGCCGCGGCTCGGTGGTGAACATCTCCTCCACGGGAGGACTGATGGGCTACTCCACGCTCGGCGCGTACGTGGCGTCGAAATGGGGGATGCGCGGTCTCACCCGGTCCGCCGCGATCGAGATGGGCCCGGCCGGGGTCCGGGTGAACTCCGTGCACCCCGGTCCCGTCGCCACGCCCATGGTCGGCGCCGTCGGTCTGGACGCGCTCGTCGAGCCGCCACCGCCGGGTGCCGTCGACACCGACCCGCGGCTGGTCGCCGTGGACGCCATGGCCGCCGACCAGCCGATCGCCCGCGCCGGGCGGCCGGTGGAGCTGGCCCGGCTCGTGCTGTTCCTGGCGTCCGACGAGTCCTCGTACTGCACGGGCGCCGAGTTCGTCGCCGACGGCGGCGCGACCGCCGGACGCGACCTGGGGTCGTCGCTCGACGACCTCACGGCGCCCGACTGAACGGACCGGGTCCGGCTACCGACGCCGCTGGTCGCGCAGGAGGACCTCCTGCGCCACGGTCGCCACGTGCTCGCCCGTGGCCGTGAAGACGTGGCCCATGGCCAGGCCGCGACCGCCCACGAAGGTGTGGCAGGTGACGTCGTGCAGGTGCCACTGGTCGGCGCGCATCGGGCGGTGGAACCAGATCGTGTGGTCGAGGCTCGCCGTGAACAGCACCTGGTGCAGGACCTCTGGGGGCTCGGAGCGCACGGGGTGGGCGCGCACGACGGCGTCGGTCGGCAGGTCGTCGGAGATGTACGCCAGCCCGGCGGCGTGGTCCATCGGGTCGTCGTCCATGTCCTCGGTGATGCGGAACCACGCCAGGGCCCGGCCCCGGCCGTCGCGCTCCGAGGTCGGTCGGCGCTCGATCGGCACCATGCACCGCCGGAACACCGGGCTCCACGACTCCTCCACCAGCTCGTCGGGGGTCGGGACCCCCTCGGGCGGCAGGATCGCCGGGACGTCCTCGGACGGTTCCGGCAGCTGGAAGCTCGCCTCCAGGTTGAGGATGGCGCCCACCGCCTGCCGGGCCACGACACGGCGGGTCTCGAAGGACCGGCCGTTGCGGATCCGGTCCACCTCGTAGCGGACGGGCTCGGTGTGGTCGCCCCGGCGGATGAAGTAGGCGCGGACCGAGTGGACGACGAACCCCTCCTCCACGGTCGACGCCGCCGCCCGGAGTGCCTGGGCCACGATCTGGCCGCCGTACAGGCCGCCCCACGGGTACCGGGGGCCGATGCCCACCATCACGTCGGGCCCGTGGTCCGCCAGGTTCAGGATCGTCTGTAGGTCCACGGTGCTCCGGTCGGTGTGGTCGCCACGCCGGCGGTCGGGCGGGCTCCAGAGGAGGGTACAGCCGCAGCCTCAGCGGGGGTCGAACGTCAGGTGGTCCGACACGTCGCCCCACAGGCGCGGGACCATCCGGCGCACCGAGAACCGCCACTCGTCGTCGACCCGCACGAACTCGTCCTCGTAGCGGCCCGCGACGACCGGCTGCAGCGGGACCGTGTCGGTGGCCTGGAGCACCACGAAGCGGGACCGGGACCGCAGGTGGTCCGGCTGGTCGCCCCGCTCGACCACGACGTTGGTCACCAGGTGCGCCGTGCGGGGCGTGCCGTCGGCGTGGCGCACCGTGGTGGCCTCGTACATGGCCAGGACCTGGTCCCGGCCGTGGGCGACCACCGTGCCGTCCTCGGTCTGCACGGTGGCGTCGGCCAGCAGCTCGGCCACCCGCTGGAAGTCCCCGTCGTCGATGGCGTCCGCGTAGGCGGCGAGGAGCGCGACGACGGCGTCGCGGTCGGCAGGGTCGACGGGGTCGGGCCGGGGCACCGGGCCATTCGAGCACAGGGACCGGCCGCACGCCCTGTTCACCCGGGAGGCCGGGGGGCTAGCGTGTCGCCGGTCCGGCCGCCCGGCCGGCAGCGACGCCAGACAGGGAACTTGGGGGCCACGATGTCCGACACCGTCCGCTACACGCTCTCCGACGAGGAGATGCCGACCGCCTGGTACAACATCGTCCCGGACCTGCCGGCCCCGCCCCCGCCGCCGCTGCACCCGGGCACCCACGAGCCGATCGGCCCGGACGACCTGGCGCCGCTGTTCCCGATGGACCTCATCATGCAGGAGGTCTCGCAGGACCAGTACGTCGACATCCCCGGCGAGGTGCTCGACGTCTACCGCCTGTGGCGCGCCACCCCCCTGCACCGTGCCCGCCGCCTGGAGAAGGCGCTCGGCACGCCGGCGAAGATCTACTACAAGTACGAGGGCGTGAGCCCCGCCGGCTCCCACAAGCCCAACACCGCGGTGCCGCAGGCGTACTACAACGCCAAGGCCGGCGTGAAGAAGCTGACGACCGAGACCGGGGCCGGCCAGTGGGGCACGGCCCTGTCGTTCGCCTGTGCCCAGTTCGGCATCGAGTGCGAGATCTGGCAGGTCCGGGCCTCCTACGACCAGAAGCCCTACCGCCGGGCGATGATGGAGGCCTTCGGCGGGACGGTCCACCCCTCCCCCAGCGACGTCACCAACTACGGCCGCCAGCTGCTGGCCGAGAACCCCGACAACCCGGGCTCGCTCGGCATCGCCATCACCGAGGCCGTCGAGGTCGCGGCCCAGGACCCCAACATCCGGTACGCGCTCGGTTCCGTCCTCAACCACGTGCTCATGCACCAGACCGTCATCGGCGAGGAGGCGATCCTCCAGATGGCCAAGGCCGGGGACACCCCCGACCTGATCGTCGGCTGCACCGGCGGCGGCTCCAACTTCGCCGGCCTGGCCTTCCCGTTCCTGCGGGAGAAGCTGGCCGGTCGCATGAACCCGATCATCCGGGCCGTCGAGCCGGCCTCGTGCCCGTCGCTCACCAAGGGCGTCTACACCTACGACTTCGGCGACACCGGCGGCATGACCCCCCTCGTGAAGATGCACACGCTGGGCCACGACTTCATCCCGGACCCGATCCACGCCGGCGGCCTCCGCTACCACGGCATGGCGCCGCTGATCTCGCACATCTACGACCTGGGCCTCATCGAGGCGTCGTCCAAGCCGCAGTCGGAGTGCTTCGCGGCCGGCGTGCAGTTCGCCCGCACCGAGGGCATCGTGCCGGCGCCGGAGCCCACGCACGCGCTCGCCGTCGCCATCGAGGAGGCGCTCGCGTGCAAGGAGTCCGGCGAGGAGAAGGTCATCCTCACCGCCCTGTGCGGCCACGGCATGCTCGACATGGCGGCCTACACCGCCTACTTCGAGGGCCAGCTCGAGGACTACGACTACCCCGAGGCCAAGGTCGCCGAGGCCATGGCCAACATCCCCCAGGTCTGACCCTCCGACGTGACCACCGTCGACCGGGACCTGCTCGAAGAGGCGGTCGGCTGGGCGCGCGCGGCCGGTGAGCTCACGCTCGCCTGGTTCCGCAGCGCCGAGCTGGGCGTCGACCGCAAGGGGGACGGCTCCCCCGTCACCGCGGCCGACAAGGCGGCCGAACGCTTCCTCCGGGAGGCCATCACCGCGGCCTACCCGGACGACTCGGTCACGGGCGAGGAGGAGGACGACGTCGAGGGCACCTCGGGGCGCTGCTGGGTCATCGACCCCATCGACGGCACCAAGGCCTTCACCCACGGCGTCGGCCTCTACTCCAACCTGCTCTACCTCGAGGACGAGCACGGTCCGGCCATCGGCATCATCAACCTGCCGGCGCTCGGCGAGACGGTCTTCGCCGGTCGCGGCCTGGGCTGCTTCCTCAACGGGCAGCCCTGCCACGTGTCCGACCGTGACCGGGTCGCCGGCTCGTACCTCTCCACCACCTGGTTCGCCGAGTGGGAGCAGGCGCAGTTCCAGCGGGTGACCGGCGCAGGGCTCCAGCTCCGCACGTGGGGGGACGCCTACGGCTACGCGCTCGTGGCCTCGGGCCGCATCGAGGCCATGTACGACCCGGCGCTGGCCTGGTGGGACATTGCGGCGCTGCTCGTGGTCGTCCCCGAGGCCGGTGGGACGATCACGTCCGCCACGGGGGGACCGGCCGAGGTGCCCGCAGCGGGCGACCACGAGTACGCCTACTCGGCGATCGCCAGCAACGGCCGCTTCCACGACCAGCTGGTCGAGCTCCTGCACCCCTGACTCCTGCGGGCCCGCCCGACGGGGACCCGCTGGCGCGACCGTCCCGGACGTCGACTCGTCCCGGCCCGCCGGGTGGTGGGCCGGCCAGACCTCGGGCGGGGACCAGGATCAGACGGCGCCGGCGAGCAGCTCGGCGAGCGCCACG
>CAIYXG010000482.1 GCA_903930035.1 uncultured Actinomycetes bacterium
ATGCCGAGCTCGGCGTACTCGAGCACCTCGACGTGGCGGATGGAGTCCTGGGCCAGGATCGCCGCCGGACCGCCGATCGACCCCAGGTAGAAGCCGCCGTGCGTCTGGCACGCGCGGCGCACCTGGGGCGACCGGTTGCCCTTGGCCAGCGTCACGAAGCTGCCGCCGTGCTGCATGAAGAGGTCGACGTAGGAGTCCATGCGGCCGGCCGTGGTGGGGCCGAACGAGCCGGACGGCATGCCCTCGGGCGTCTTGGCGGGTCCGGCGTAGTAGATCGGGTGGTCCTTGACGTACTGCGGCAGCCCCTCGCCGGCGTCGATGCGCTCCTTGAGCTTGGCGTGGGCGATGTCGCGGGCCACCACCATCGGGCCGGACAGGGACAGCCGGGTCCGGATCGGGTACTGCGACAGCTGGGCCCGGATCTGGTCCATGGGCTGGTTCAGGTCCACGTGGACGACGTCGTCGGACAGGTCGCCGTCGGTCACCTCGGGCAGGTACGTGGAGGGGTCGGTCTCGAGCTGCTCCACGAACACGCCCTCCGACGTGATCTTGCCCAGGCTCTGCCGGTCGGCCGAGCAGGACACGCCGATGCCCACCGGGCACGACGCGCCGTGCCGGGGCAGCCGGACCACGCGGACGTCGTGGCAGAAGTACTTGCCGCCGAACTGGGCGCCGATGCCGGTGGCGGCCGAGAGCTCCCAGATCTTCTGCTCCAGCTCCAGGTCGCGGAACGCGTGGCCGGTCGGGCCGCCCGAGGTGGGCAGACCGTCCAGGTACCGCGTGCTGGCGAGCTTGACCGTCTTGAGGTTCATCTCGGCCGACGTCCCGCCGACCACGATCGCCAGGTGGTAGGGCGGGCAGGCCGACGTGCCGAGGGTCTTGATCTTCTCCCCCACGAACGCCAGCAGGGACTCCGGGTTGAGGACGGCCTTGGTCTCTTGGAACAGGAACGTCTTGTTGGCGCTGCCGCCGCCCTTGGTGATCACCAGGAAGTGGTACTCGTCGCCGTCCACGCCGTAGACGTCGATCTGTGCCGGCAGGTTGGAGCCGGTGTTGACCTCCTCGTACATGGTCAGCGGCGCCATCTGCGAGTACCGCAGGTTGGTCTCGGTGTAGGTCCGGAACACGCCCCGGGCGATGGCCTCCTCGTCGCCGCCGGGCGTGCCGTCGGCCGAGTGGGTCCACACCTGCTGGCCCTTCTTGGCCATGACGATGGCGGTGCCGGTGTCCTGGCAGCTGGGCAGCACCATGCCGGCCGACACGTTGGCGTTCTGGAGCAGGGTGCGGGCCACGAAGTGGTCGTTGGGCGTGGCCTCGTCGTCGTCGAGGATCCTGCGCAGCTGCGCCAGGTGTCCCGGGCGGAACAGGTGCGAGATGTCACGGACGGCCTCGGCGGTCAGCAGCGTGAGCGCCTCGCGGTCCACCTCCAGCACCTTCTTGCCGCGGTACTCGCCCACCGACACGAAGTCGCTGGTGATCTTGCGGTAGGGGGTGTCCGCCTTGGTGAGGGGGAAGATCTCCGAGTAGTTGAAGTCGACCATCCGGCCACCCTACGCCCGCGTTCCCCGCCGGTCCGACGGGGCGGGGCGCCCGGGTCAGGACGACGACGGGACCCAGTTGCCGTGGAAGCCGAGCGGCACGCGGGCCGGCAGGTGCACGACGGCGGCGGGGTCGCCGGCCGGGTCGGCGGCGTGCAGGACCCAGAGGTCGCTCGCGCCGCGGTCCGGGTCGGCGACCAGGGTCAGGACCCAGCCGTCGTCCTCGGCCGCGTCGGGCGACGACGGCACGAACACCGGCTCGCCGACCGCGTGGCCCCGGCCGAACTGCCGCTCCACGCACCCGCCCGTCTGCAGGTCGTACCGGAGCACCCGGGAGTCGTCGAAGCCGACCCGGCCGTCGTCGGTCGAGAGCCCGACGGCCCAGCCGTAGCGGTGGGGGCGGCCCACGACGCGCTCGTCGACGCGGGGAAACTCGAGGGGCCGGTCGTCGAGCTGGGTCTCGGTCACCGAGCCGGTCGTCAGGTCGAGCGTCCAGCGCCAGAGGCTGGACGGGCCCTCGTCCGGGCCGTTGCGGGTGCGGTCGAACATCCGGGGGTGCCGGACCACGTCGAGCACGACCAGCTCGTGGCCGTCCGGGCCCACCGCGTCGTAGGCGTTGAGCGGGTGGAACACGTAGCACGCGCCCACCTCGAACCAGCGCAGGTCGTCCGTGCCGCGTCCGTCCCGCGGGAGCACGCCGACCCGGGCACCGTGGTCCTCGTCCCACAGGTACGGGAACACGGCCCCACCCATGACGGCCTCGAGGTTGAACGTCACCGGGAGGTCGTAGAAGACCGCGTACCGCTCGGTCAGCGACATGTCGTGCACCATCGGGCTGCCCGGCACCGGGACCTGCTCGATCCGGCGGAGCGTCGCGTCGGGGCCCAGGACCGTGTACTCGACGACGTCCGGGTTGCCCCAGAAGTACGACGCGGTGTGGAGCTCGCCGGACACCGGGTCGAGCTTGGGGTGGGCAGAGAACCCGAACGGCAGGCCGCCCCCGAAGTCCGTCCGGCCGACGGTCTCGAGCTCCTCGGTCAGCTCGACCGGCTTGGCGCCGGCCTCGACCAGTGCGAAGGTCCGGCCGGCGTGGCCGATCACGTTGGTGTTGGGCGAGATGTCCATGCCCTCGGTCACCGGGCCGCCCGGGTCGGGCACGCCGAGCAGCCCGCACGCGCGCCCCGTGCGGACCCAGCGGTTCCGGTACCACTCGGCCCGGCCGTCGCGGAGCCGCACCCCGTGCACCATCCCCTCGCCGACGAACCAGTGGTACGTGGCCGGGTCCGCCGCGATGGGGTTGGGGCCGTTGCGCAGGTAGCGGCCGTCGAGCGCCGCCGGCAGGTCGCCCTCGACGGGCAGGTCCGTGGCGGTCACCTCCTCGATGACCGGCGCGTAGGCGCCGTCGAGGTACGGGTTTGCCGCGGTCACGGCTGCTCCTCCGACGGCGCGTCGCTGCGGCGGCCCGTCGAGCGGTACGCCCGGGCGAGCAGGGAGCCCGCCGGCGCGCCCTGTGCCGGCTCGGCGGAAGGGACGGCCTCGGCGGGCGCGACGGTCTCGGCGGCACGCGCCGGCTCGGCGGCGGGGGCGGGCGCCGGGGACGGGACCGCCGCCACGGTCGCCGGGGGCCGGCCCGACGGCAGCAGCTCGTCGGTCGGTCGGGGCGCCCGGCGGTCGCTCACGGTCCAGTCCCGCGGCGCCGTGAGGCGGCCCGCATGGAAGTCGCAGACCTCCTGGACCGGGCCGGGCTCCGGCGCCAGCTCGTCGAGCCAGACCTCGAGGACCTCGCTGTCGTAGGTCATCCGCGCCGCAGCCGGACGGTCACACCCGGGACGCATGCAGTTTCGGCGCACCGGCCGAGGCTACCGCCGGTCGGCGGCCGAGGGGACGTGGTGCGTCGCCCGGCGGCTCAGCGCAGACGGGCACGGACCGAGGTCAGCTCGACCCCGCCCCTGCCCAGCACGGTCGCCGCCACCACGTCGGCGAGCGCGTCCAGCCCCGCGGCGACGTCGGCACCCGGACGGGAGTCGACGGCCAGCGAGCAGAGGGCGACGCCGTGGGCGTCGAGCTCCGCGCGCATCGAGCCGGGCAGCGCCGGCGCGCCCGCCGGCCCCGGCTCCGGGTGCACGACCACGATCCGGCCGGCGTGCGCAGCCAGCGACGGCAGCAGCCGTCGGGTCAGCTGGTAGGGGCCGCGCAGCCCGCGCAGGTAGTCGTCGTCGAGCCGGTCGAGCACCTCGTCGCCAGGGACCGACGCATGGGGCGGTCCCGCCGACGGCACCACCACGTGGACCATCCCCACCACCGGCTCCCCGACGCGGGCGACGAACTCGGCGGCGCGGTCGACCTGCTCGGCGGACGCCAGGTCGCCGTCGAGCTCCAGCACCGGCGCGGACTGCGCGTCGCCGGGGGCCGAGGGACCCGGGCCGCCTCCCACACCGGCCACCAGACAGCCGAACCGGCCGAAGGCGGCCCGCACGGCCTGGCCCAGCGGGCCGCCGGGGCCGGTCACGACGACGAGCGGGACGGTGCCCTGGGGCACCTGCACCTGCGGCAGCGGGAGCGGCAGCGGGGCGCCGAAGAGCGGGGCGAACGGTCCGCCCGGGCGGGGTCGGGCCACCGCGCCGGACGCAGGGACCGTGCCAAAGACCGGCGTGGGGTCCGGTACGTCGCGCGAGATGTCGGTCACGGTCCAAAGGGTACGGAGGAACTGCACCGATCCGACGCACCGGACGGGGTGCCCGGTCGCCCGGCGCCGCCGCACCTACGCTGGACCCGTGCCGTCGCGCCCCAGAACCCTCAAGTCGCGCCCCGTCGCGGCCGACGAGGAACGGATGACCTCGAGAGTCGGCGCAACGTCGCGCCCACGCGGACTCCGGGCGACCGCGGCGTTCGCCGCGGTGGTCCTGGCGGTGACCGCCGCGTTCGGCGCCCTGGGCTCCGGCACCCCGGTCGGCGCCCAGACCGGCCCGACCTCGTTCACGTTCAACGGCAGCGGCTGGGGCCACGGCGTCGGGATGAGCCAGTACGGCGCCCGCGGCATGGCGACCAACGGGAGCACCGCGGACCAGATCCTCGGCTACTACTACACGGGTGCCAGCGTCACCACGGTGGCCGAGAACTCCGGCCACCGCGCCCTGGTCGCCCCGGCAGGGCCCTCGTTCACCTTCACCGCCGGCGAGGCCCTCATCGTCTACCGGGACGGCAGCACGCCGGTCGGCATGTCGGGGCCGGGCTCGGTCCTGACCGTGACACGGTCGGGCGCCAGCATGGTCGTCTCCGGCGCGGTCAACGGGAGCGGCGGCTCGCTGCGCATCGACTTCATCGGCCCGGCGCGGGTCTCCCCGCCCAACCACCGCTACCAGTTCGGCACCCTGACCGTCGCCCTCGACGGCACCTCCAACCTGCTCGTCCGCAACGAGAACCTGACCATGACGGAGCTGCTGTACGGGCTCGGCGAGATGCCGTCGCTCTGGCCGACCGAGGCCCTCAAGGCCCAGGCCATCGCCGCCCGCACCTTCGCCCAGAAGCGTCGGGCCGCCAACGGCGACCTGCGGTCGTGGATGGACATCGCGCTGATCGGGTACGACAAGGTCACCTCGGGCTCGTTCGAGCGGTGGAAGGCCGCCGTCGACGCCACGGTCGGCCGGGTCGTGACCTACAACGGCGGCCTGATCGACGCCCTCTTCTCGGCGTCGAGCGGCGGGTACACCGAGAACAGCGAGTACGTGTTCGTCGCCCCGCTGCCCTACCTCCGGGCCAAGCCCGACCCGGGCGACCTGGTGGCCGGCAACCCGCACGCCGCGTGGACCCGTACGTTCACGGCGGCCGAGCTCGGGACCTGGTTCGGGGTCGGCACCATGACGTCGGTCTCCATCACCGGCAACGTCAGCGTGTCGGGCCGCACCAACCGCGCCACGATCCGGCTGGTGGGCACCACGGGCACGAAGGACGTCTCGAGCCCCGACTTCCGGGCCTGGATCGCCGCTGCCGCCCCGAGCCGAGCGCTCATCTCGCCCAAGTTCACCGTGCAGGCGGTGGGCGGCACTGCACCTGCTCCCCCGCCGCCCGCCCCCCGAGGACCGGCACTGCCCGTGGGCACGATCACTGCGGCCGGCGCGAGCAGGAAGACCATCACGGTGTCCGGCACCGCCACGGACCCCGACGGCGCACCGCGGATCCGCGTGGTCTCCACCATGGGCACCGTGGTCGGTACGCGGGAGACAGTCGCCAGCGGCGGGCGGTGGTCGGTCTCGTGGACCGGCTCGAAGGGCACCCGCAACGTGTGCGTCACGGCGCTCGACGCGCCGACCGGCCAGGGCGCCTCGCTCGGCTGCCGGTCCGTCGTCGTCAAGTAGCGGCGTCGGACCACCCGCCGAGGGATCCCGCCCCCGCCGTCCACCTCCCCGTCGAGGACCTCCGCCCTCGGCGCGCCCGAGGGCCCACTTGAGAAGAAAAACCCCTGATATTTCAGGGTTTTCGGTGAAGTTCACCGTGTCCCGGTGCCGATGCCTCCTGCGACAGGAACGTTGGAGACACCGAGATGCACCGCACGACCACCACCACCCGCACCACCCGCACCCGCCGGTTCGCCGCAGCCGCACTGTGCGCCATCACGCTGGGGGCCGTCGCCGAGATCGCCCCGGCCGCAGCCGCCGAGGCCACCGCCGACCCGGTCGCCGAGGCGCTGGCCACCCCTGCGGCCCTGGAC
>CAIYXG010000483.1 GCA_903930035.1 uncultured Actinomycetes bacterium
CCACCGGATCGGCGCCGTGGACCGCCAGAGGTCGGAGCAGGTCGGCGAGGTCCTGCGCACGCTCCTGCCGACGACCATCGGGCCGTAGCCCACGCCGGGAGACCGACGAGATCGAGGCGACGAATCTGCAGCGGCGCGTCCTCCGGGAGCGTCCGACAGTTGGTCGCCGAGATCACACCTCGACGGCGCCGGGCACCAGCCGCAGGTTGATGGGGTACCGGTACCACTCGCCCCGGTTGGCGGCGAGCGCAGCGATGATGTGGAACACGAACCCGGCGATCAGCACGATCGGGAGCAGCACGAACCCGATGAGCACGAACATCGACAGCGCCGAGACGATGAGTGCGATGGCCAGCGTGATCGAGAAGTTGAGCGCCTCGGCGGCGTGGTGCCGGGCGAAGCGCTGCTCGGGCTTGGAGATCAGGTAGATGATGAGCGGTCCCCAGAACCCGATGACGATCGGCAGCGCCTGGGCGAGCGTCGCCATGCCCTTCTCGGCGTCGACCTGCGCCGGGCCGTAGGCCTGCTGGCCGTAACCGTACGGATCGGCCACGACCGGTACCGGCGCCGGCGCGACGTCGCCCCACTGGGTCCCGTCCCACCAGCGCTGCTGGCCGTCGGGGTCCTGGTACCAGCCGGGAGGGGTGCTCTGGGGTTCGCTCATGCGGCCAGCGTAGAGCGGCGACACGGTGCGGGCCACGGATCCGCAGACGTGGTGGACTGAGGACCCGATGGACACCGACGACAGCGACCCGGCGACCGGCAGCCGATCGCTGGCTGTGCCGTGCCCCATCTGCGGGGCCGACGAGTCGGTGCCCTACGCCGAGGAGAACGGCTGGCGACTGGTGCGCTGCGCCGACTGCGGCGTCCTGCACGTGACCCCCCGACCGGACCCTGCCGCGACGGCAGCCGCCCACGAGTACGGCCTGCACCGCGGCGACTCGACGCTCGCCATCACCGGCCGCTTCCGCCCCGACCGGGTCGCCGGCCTCCGCCGGACGCTCACCGCGCTCTACGGCCCCTCCCTGCCCGCCGGGGTCACGTCGTGGCTCGACGTCGGTTGCGGACACGGCGAGTTCCTCACGGCGCTGCAGCGCTTCGCCGGTCCCGGTGTCAGCGCCGTCGGTCTGGAACCGAACCGCACCAAGGCTGCGGGCTGCGTCGAGCGCGGGCTCGACGTCCGCAGCGTCGGCCTGGACGAGGTCGACGGCAGGTACTCGGTCGTGTCGCTGCTCAACGTGTTCTCCCACCTGCAGGACCCTCGAGCGTTCCTCGCCGACTGCGTGGAACGCATCGAACCCGGCGGCGAGCTGCTCATCGAGACGGGCGACACCGCCGGGCTGCGCTCCGACGAGCACCCACGGCCCCTCTACCTGCCCGACCACCTGCTGTTCGCCGACGAGCAGCTGGTCCGGCGGGTGCTCACCGAGGTCGGCCTGGAGGTCGTCGCCACCCACCACCAGTCGGCGGCTGCAGCCGTGCCGTTGCAGGTCCTCGGGGAGTGCCGCCGGGCCGTGCAGCTACGTCAGGCTCCACCGGTGGTCGACGCGAGTCGACGCTGGTGGCGGGAGCGTCGACGGCGGATCGACCTGTGGGTGCGTGCCCGCCGGCTCGACTGATGGACCGGGCCGGACCTCAGGCCGGTCGTCGCACCCGGACCAGGGTGTCGAGTGCGTCGCCGGCTCCGGCGACCGGTCGGCGCACCACCTCGGCCCGCTCCACCACGAGATCGGGCACGGCGGCGAGCAGGTCGGCGACCACCTCGTCGGGACCTGACAGCACCGATGCGTCCTGCGGGCCACCCACACCGTCGCTCAGGTTGGTGCGGTCGTGCGCCACCCACACCAGGGTGCCGTCGGGAGCGAGCGCCCGGGCCGATGAGGCCAGCATGCTGCGGCGGCCGGCCTGGTCCATCTGCGCGTAGAACAGCACCACCAGGTCGAACCTGCCCAGCGACTCCGGGAACGCCGCGGCCGCGTCGGCCACGACCCACTCGGCCGCCACCCCCGTGTGCTCGGCGAGCTGCGCAGCCTTGGCCAGGCCGACTGCCGAGAAGTCGATGCCGGTCACGTCCCAGCCCTGCGTGGCCAGCCACACGGCGTTACGGCCCTCACCGCAGGCGACGTCGAGCGCCCGGCCGGGACGCAGCCCCTCGACCTCGGCCGGGAGGA
>CAIYXG010000484.1 GCA_903930035.1 uncultured Actinomycetes bacterium
GCCGTGTCCCGGATCTCGCGGGCCGTCGCCTTGCCCACGATGTGGTCGCGGATGGCGTCGGAGACCTGCAGCAGCTCGTAGACGCCGACCCGGCCGGAGTAGCCGGTCCCGGAGCAGATGTTGCAGCCGCGGCCGCGGGTCCAGGTGGTGGGCACCCGCCCGACCTGCTGCTGGACGAGCGCCACCTGGTCGGGGTGCGGGGTGTACTCCTCGCGGCAGCCGTTGCAGGTCCGGCGCATGAGGCGCTGGCCGACCACGCCCGAGATGGCCGAGGCCACCAGGAACGGCTCGACGCCCATGTCGGTGAAGCGGTGGATGGCCGAGACCGAGTCCACGGAGTGGAGCGAGCTGAGCACGAAGTGGCCGGTGAGGGCCGCCTGCGTGGCGATGCGGGCGGTCTCCACGTCGCGGATCTCGCCCACCAGGATGACGTCGGGGTCCTGGCGCAGGATGCCGCGGAGGCCGTCGGCGAACGTCATGCCGGCCGCCTCGGAGATGGGCATCTGGTTGATGCCGGGGAACTGGTACTCGACGGGGTCCTCGATGGTGACCACGTTCTTGGACGGGTCCTGGACCTGGCTGAGCGTGGCGTACAGCGTGGTGGTCTTGCCGGAGCCGGTGGGGCCGGTGCAGAGCAGCATGCCCAGCGGTGCGGTCACGATGTCCAGGTAGGGGCCGACCACGACGGGCGGCATGCCCAGCTTGTCGAGCGTGATGAGCGACCGGGACTTGTCCAGGAGCCGGAGCACGATCTTCTCGCCGTGGACCGTGCCCACGACCGAGATGCGGACGTCGATCGGGCGGCCGTCGACCATCACCGAGAACTGGCCGTCCTGGGGCCGGCGGCGCTCCACGATGTTGAGGTCGGACATGACCTTCATGCGGGACGAGATGGGCGGACCCATACGTCGGGGCAGCTCGATGGCCTGGGTCAGGGCGCCGTCGATGCGGAACCGCACCAGGACCCGCTTCTCCTGCGGCTCGATGTGGATGTCCGAGGCGCGGGCGCGCACGCCCTGGATCAGGATCCGGTTCACGACCTGGACGATCGGGGCGTTCTCGTCGACCTCGAGGCTGACGGCGTCGACGGCCTCGAAGTCGTCGTTGGTCAGCTCGAAGGCCTGGATGTGCTCGTCGGCGGCGGCCAGGGCGTCGTAGGCCCGGTCGAGCATGTTGGTGATCTCGGACGGCGACCCGATGAGCAGGCGGATCCGCTGGCAGTGGTCCACCAGCTCGCGGATCGCCTCCTCCTTCATGGGCTCGCCCGTGACGAGCACCACGCGGTCGCCCTCCTCGACGCGGAGCGGGACCACCCGGTGCTTGCGGGCCAGGGTCTCGCCGACCCGGTCGATGGCCTCCTTCTGCGGCTCCTCGATGCGCAGGTCGGCGAGCTCGAGCTCGAACTGCTCGGAGAGCGCGGCGGCCAGCTGCAGGTCGTCGATCAGGCCCTTCTCGATCAGGATCTCGCCCAGCCGGCGGTCCTGGGCCTGCTGGACCTGGAGCGCGTCGATCAGGTGGTCCGGGGTGATGACCCCCTCGGAGAGCAGGATCTCGCCCAGCTGGCGCCGGGCCTCGCTCATCCACTCCTGGAGCTGTGCCTCGAGTGCACCGGAGGACGCGGGGGACGAGCCCACCGTCGTCCCGCTGTCCTGTCGCCGAGATCGCTTGAGCACGATCCACTCCCCCAGTCGGCCGTGCCACGGCCGCTCGCCTTGCGGAACGGGTGCCAGGGAGTCCCTGAGCACCGCCCACGCAGTGTGCAAGGGCGACCCGGCGGGAACAAGGGAGTCGGTTTACCCACCCGGGAAGATCTACCTACCTGCTCCCCGGGAGCACGCTCCCTATCGCCAGCTGCCCAGCTGCCCGACCACGTCGAGGACGACGGCCGAACGGTTCAGACAGTAGAGGTGCAGACCGGGGGCTCCCCCATCCAGCAGCCGCTGGCTGAGACCCGCCACAGCATCGACCACGATGCGGTGGCGGTCGGCCTCGGAGGCCGCTTCCACACGGGCCGCGAGCTCCTCGGGGAAGCGGGCGCCGGCCATGTCGGCGAACCGCCGGATGGTGGTCGGGTTGGACAGCGGCATGACGCC
>CAIYXG010000485.1 GCA_903930035.1 uncultured Actinomycetes bacterium
CGCCAGCCGCCGCACGGCCAGGTGGGCCACGACGACCAGCCCGAAGATCCCCAGCAGGAACAGGCCGACGTCGGCCGGCAGCGACGAGTTCCGGCCCAGGCTCGCCAGCGCGTAGGCCCCGCCGATGATGAGCCCGGCCAGGACCAGCAGCCCCAGCTCGGTCGTGCGACGGCGCCGGCGGACGAACTCGGCCGGCGTGACCAGCTGGGGCGTGGAGGTCGTCACGGCCTCAGGCCCCGGGGGGCGCCGTGACCGTCGGGCTCGGGCCCGGAGGCAGGGTGGACGGCACCGTCACGACCGGGAGGGTGGTCACCGTGGTGGACGGCGCGGTCCCCGTCGTGGTGGTCGTCGACGCCGGGGTCGTGGTCGCCGGCCGCACCGTCGTGGGCGAGGGGCTGTCGGACTGCGACGCCAGCACGCCGACCACGATGGCCGCCACGCCCACGAGCACCACCAGGACCACCGCCACCAGGAACAGCTTCGACCGCCACCCGCGGGGGCCTGACTCGTCGACCACCACGACCGGCGCGTCGGTGTCCTGCACTGCGTCCTGTGCCTCGTCCTGTGCGGCGGCCTCGGCCGGCGTCGCGGTCAGGAACGCGTCCTCGTCGTCGGCGAGCGGTGCCACCACCGGCGGGAAGTTGGCGGTGGTGTCCACCGTGTCCTGTGCCAGCCCCTCGGCCTCGTCACCCTCGGCGAACAGCAGCGCTTCGATGTCGGACAGGTCGGCCGGGGGGACCACGACCCGGCGCAGCCGGTCGTCGATCGGCGCGGCGGCCGCATCGGTGCCGGTCACGTCGACCACGACCGTGGTGATGTTGTCGCGACCACCGGCCGTCTCGGCCCGCTCGGCCAGGAGCCGCGCCGCCGCGTCCGGGTCCTTGGCCGACTCGAGCACCTCGGCGATCTGCTCGTCGGTGATCTCGTTGAACAGCCCGTCGCTGCAGAGCAGGAACCGGTCGCCCTCTGCCGGGGTGAGCACCCAGGCGTCGACCTCGACCACGGCCTCGACCCCCAGGGCGCGGGTCAGCACGTTGCGCTGCGGGTGGACCTCGGCCTCCTCGGGGGTGAGCCGACCGTCGCGCACGAGGGCCTCCACCAGCGAGTGGTCCTCGGTGACCTGGGTGAGCACGCCCGACGCGTAGTGGTACACACGGCTGTCGCCGACGTTCAGGACCATGAGCTTCTCGTCACCCTCGTCGACCACGACGCCCAGCACGCACACGGTGGTGCCCATGCCGTGCAGCTCGGGGTTCTCCGCAGCGCGGTCGTGGATGCGGCGGTTGGCCAGGTGCACCGCCCCGACCAGCTCGCCCGGCTCCCGCATGCCCACCACGGCGCGCAGGGTGGTCACGGTGTCGGCCGACGCGACCTCGCCGGCCAGGTGGCCGCCCATGCCGTCGGCCACCGCGA
This sequence comes from uncultured Actinomycetes bacterium, assembly GCA_903930035.1. Classification (GTDB taxonomy): domain Bacteria; phylum Actinomycetota; class Acidimicrobiia; order Acidimicrobiales; family Microtrichaceae; genus CAJANQ01. The sequence continues at coordinate 1,414 of CAIYXG010000485.1, forward strand.
CCAGGCCGTCGCCCACCATGCTGGCGTCCTCGTTGGCCTGGCGGACCAGTCCCACCAGCGTGAAGGCGGCGGCGCGGAGCTCCATCACCGCACCTCCAGGACCACGTTGCCGATCTGGACCTGGTCGCCGGGGCGCACCGGGCGCTGGCCGGTGGCGCGCTCGCCGTTCACCCAGGTGCCGTTGGTCGACCCCAGGTCCTCGACGAAGGCCGACCCGCCGCGCACGAAGAACTTGGCGTGCTGCTGGCTGACGTACTGCTCGTCGAGCACCACGTTGCAGCCGGCGTGGCGGCCGGCCACCAGCTCCTGCGCGAGCGACCACTGCGACCCGGCCCGGGCCGGCGGCGCCGTGGCCACGAGCATCGTGGGCACGGCCGGCGCCTTCTTGCGGGCGCTCGGCACCTTGGGGGCCTTCGGCATCCGGGGGGCCGTCGTCGGCGCCGCGGCGGGCGGCGCTGCGCCGTCGGCCACCGGCAGCTTGGGCGGGTTCACCTCGGTCCAGACGGCACGGAGGACGCGCAGGAAGAACAGGTAGAGCAGCGCCAGCAGGCACAGCTTGAGGATGGTGA
>CAIYXG010000486.1 GCA_903930035.1 uncultured Actinomycetes bacterium
CCGATCTACCAGCAGGAGACGGGCGGGGAGCTCGAGTTCTCCATCATCTCGACCCCGGACCCCGGCGTGGTGAAGTCGGTGCAGTTCCTGCAGGCCGAGGCCGAGAAGTGCGGCGCCAAGGTCACCCTGGACACCCGTGACCAGGCGGCCCTCATCTCCACCGCCCTGGGCGGCAACTTCCAGGCCATCTCCTGGCGGAACCACCCGGGCGGCGACCCGGACCTGCAGTACGTCTGGTGGAAGGGCGGTGCGCCGACCAACTTCAGCCGGTTCAACGACCCCAAGATCGACTCGCTGCTCGACCTGGGCCGGGTGACCCCGGACAAGGCGAAGCGCCAGGAGATCTACGCCGACATCAACAAGCAGTTCTCCTCGGAGCTCTGGAGCCTCTGGCTGCAGTGGTCGCTGTGGACCATCGGTTCGCAGCCCGGCGTGAACGGCATCCTCGGTCCGGACATGCCCGACGGCAGCGGTCCGTTCCCGGGCCTCGCCACCGGCCACCCGGTCGAGGGCATCTGGATCCAGAAGTAGTCGCAGGCACGGTGCCGGCACCCCGTCCCGGGGTGCCGGCACCCGCCCTGCCCGGACCCGGACCACGGGCCGGACACTGAGCCGAGGGTGCTGGGGAGCTGATGGGGATCGCGAAGAAGCTGGGACAGCTGTTGGCCACCGTGCTGCTGGTCACGCTGTTCTCCGCGTTCCTGCTCACGCTCCTGCCCGGCGACCTCGCCGACATCATCGTGCCGTTCGGCACCGACGCGCAGCGCGAGCAGGTCCGTGAGGACCTGCAGCTCGACGCCCCCTTCCCCGTCCAGTACGCCCGCTGGCTGGGCGACTTCGTGCGCGGCGACCTGGGCGACTTCTACAACGGGCCGACCTCGCGCCGCCCGGTGGCCGAGACCGTCAAGGAGGCGCTGCCCAAGTCGCTCGAGCTGATGCTCTGGGCCCAGGTCATCGCCCTCGTGATCGCCATCCCCCTCGGCGTCATGACGGCCTACAAGAACGGCTCCAAGCTCGACCGGTTCTCGGGGATCGCCGGGTTCGCCATGCTCGCCTTCCCCGCGTTCGCCCTCGGGTTCGTGCTCCAGTACTTCTTCGGCGTCAGGCTGGGCTGGCTCCCCACCGGCGGGTTCGTCCCGGCCTCGGTGAGCGTCAGCGGCCACGTGAAGTCGATGATCCTGCCGGCGATCACCCTGGCGGTCGCGCAGATCGCCATCTACATGCGGCTGCTGCGCAGCGACATGATCCAGACGCTCCAGCAGGACTTCATCCTGATGGCCAAGGCCAAGGGCCTGTCCTCCAGGACCGTGCTGTTCCGCCACGCGCTCCGGCCGTCGTCGCTCACGCTGCTGACGGTCGCCGGCCTGAACATCGGCACGCTCATCGGCGGCGCCCTCGTGATCGAGGTCGTCTACAACATCCCCGGGATGGGCCTGCAGATGGCCAAGGCCATCGGCGGCCGGCAGCCCATCGCCTTCCAGTCGATGGTGGCCATCATCGCCATCTTCTACGTCCTGGTGAACTTTGCCGTCGACCTGCTCTACACGGTCCTCGACCCTCGGATCCGCAATGCATCCAACTGACCACGTCCCCTCCAGCTCCCCGGTCATGGACCTGGGTCCGAGCATGGCCGTCACCGTCGAGGCCATCGAGGACCAGGCCCCGGCGGGCGCCGGCCGGAAGAAGCTCGGCGCCGGCGCCTGGCTGGCCATCGGCTGGATCGTCGGGCTCGGCGTCCTCGCCGTCATCGCCCCGTGGATCGGGGTCCCCGACCCCACCGAGACGTTCCCCGAGTACGCACGGTCCGGCCCGAGCGCCGCGCACTGGCTGGGCAACGACGGCCTCGGCCGCGACCTGGCCGCCCGCATCATCTACGGCACCCGGGCGTCGTACATCGTGGGCTTCGGGGCCGTGGCCTTCGGCCTGCTGATCGGGGGCTTCCTCGGACTGGTCGTCGGCTTCTTCCGCGGCCGCGTCGACGCCATCATCACGCCCCTCATGACGGTCCTGCTGGCGATCCCGCAGTTCGTGCTCGCGCTGGCCCTGGTCACGGTGCTCGCCACCCCGCAGCGTGCCGGCGAGACCATCAACCCCTCGGTCCGCCTGGGGGTGGTCGTGCTCGGCCTCGGCCTGGTGTCCATCCCCATCCTGGGCCGCATCACCCGGGCCACGACCATGGCGTGGTCGGAGCGCGAGTTCGTGCTGGCCGCCCGGGCCATGGGCGCCAAGCAGTTCCGGATCATGTTCCGCGAGGTCCTGCCCAACGTGGTGCCGGCGATGCTCTCGATCGCCCTGCTCGGCGTGGGCATTGCGATCGTGGCCGAGGGCGGCCTCGCGCTGTTCGGCGCCGGCGTCCAGCTGCCCACGCCCTCGTGGGGCAACATCATCGCGACGGACAAGGACCAGCTCGCCCGCTCGCCCCACATCATCCTGATCACCTCGATGGTGATCTTCCTGACCGTGATGGCGCTCAACTACCTCGGCGACGTCGTGGTCGAGCGCTTCGACGTGCGGGAGTCCGTGCTGTGAGCGCCCCGCACGTGGTCGACGGCCCGGCCCCGACCGGCCTGCCCGGCGCCGGCCCGCTCCTCGAGGTCCGCGACGTCCGCACCCAGTTCTCCAGCCCGCGGGGCAAGGTCCGGGCCGTGGACGGCGTGTCCTTCACGCTCGACCGTGGCAAGACCCTCGGGATCGTCGGCGAGTCGGGCTCCGGCAAGTCGGTGCTGTCCCGCTCGATCATGGGCCTGCTGCCGGGCAACGCGGAGCGGACCGGCCAGATCCTCTTCGAGGGCCGCGACGTGTCCGACCTGGACCCCGAGGCGCGTCGTGCGCTCTGGGGCCCCGAGATGGCGATGGTCTTCCAGGACCCGATGACGGCGCTCAACCCCGTCCTCAAGGTCGGCCGCCAGATCACCGAGTCGCTCCGCCTCCACCTCGACATGGACAAGGCCGAGGCCCGGGAGACGGCGGTCGAGCTGCTCCGGGCCGTGCGGATCCCCGAGCCGGAGTCACGGATCAACGCCTACCCGCACGAGATGTCGGGCGGCATGCGCCAGCGGGTCGTCATCGCCGTGGCCCTGGCGTGCGGACCCAAGCTCCTGTTCGCCGACGAGCCCACGACCGCCCTCGACGTCACGGTCCAGGCCCAGGTGCTCGACCTGCTCGCCGAGCAGCAGCGGCAGCGCTACATGGCGATGATCCTGGTCACCCACGACCTGGGGGTGGTCGCCGGCCGGGCCGACGACATCGCCGTCATGTACGCCGGACGGGTCGTGGAGAAGGCGCCCACCCGGACGCTCTTCTCCGGGATGCGGATGCCGTACACCGAGGCGCTCCTGTCGGCCATCCCGAAGCTGGCCGACCCCTCCCACACCCGGCTGAACGCCATCGGCGGCCGTCCGCCGGACCTGGTGAACCCCCCGGCCGGGTGCGCGTTCGCGCCACGCTGCCCGTACGCCAAGGAGCGCTGCCACCAGGAGCAGCCGGTCCTCACGGAGACGGCCCCCGGCTCGGGCCACTTCTTTGCCTGCCACTACCCCGTCGGCAGCCCCGAGAACGCCGAGGTCGCCGACCAGCTGGAGGCAAAGCGGCTCATGTCGATCGCACCCCCGCCCCCGCCGCTCCTGCAGGGCGAGGGCCCGGAAGGCGGTGAGGTCTGATGGCGGGCAGCGGAACGGCGCACCTGCGGCCGGCCGACTCGGTCCTGCTGCGCGTGGAGAACCACGTCGACGAGTTCCCGGTGGACCGCAAGCGCAAGGTCTCGGCCGTGACCAACATCTCGTTCGACGTGGCCGAGGGCGAGACGCTCGGCCTGGTCGGCGAGTCCGGCTGCGGCAAGTCGACCACCGGCAAGGCCATCATGCAGCTTCCCCGGCCCACGTCGGGGACGGTGTCGCTCGACGGCACCGACCTCACCGGCCTCAAGGGCGAGGAGCTCCGGCGCACCCGGCCCCGGCTGCAGATGATCTTCCAGGACCCGATCTCGTCGCTGAACCCCCGGCGGACCGTGAGCGAGATCGTGGGCGAGCCGCTCAACATCTGGAACATCGGCGACGACGCCTCGCGGCGGGCCAAGGTCGACGAGGTGCTCTCCTCGGTCGGCGTGGACCCGCAGGTGGC
>CAIYXG010000487.1 GCA_903930035.1 uncultured Actinomycetes bacterium
CGAGCATCCCGTGGAAGAACGCCGGGTAGTGGCCGAGCAGCACCGAGGCCCGGGCCGACGCGAAGTCGGTCGGCGCCGTGTCCCCGAAGAACAGGCCCACCAGCGGCCCGACCTGCGGCACCACGGCCGGCACGCGGGCCGCGTCGGCCGCCGAGCGCAGCCCGTCGGCCAGCACCGTGGCGCTGGCCACCAGCTGCTCGTAGGCCGCCGCGTCCAGCTCGGACAGCACGGCGAGCCCGGCGGCGGTGGCCAGGGGGTTCCCCGAGAGCGTGCCGGCCTGGTACACCGCCCCGAGCGGGGCGAGCTGGGCCATGACCTCGGCCGAGCCGCCGAAGCAGCCGACCGGCAGGCCGCCGCCGATCACCTTGCCGAAGCACCACACGTCGGGCTGCACGCCCGACCACTCGGTGGCGCCGCCCGTGCTGAGCCGGAAGCCGGTGATGACCTCGTCGAAGAGCAGGAGCGCGCCGACGCGGTCGCACTCGGCGCGCAGGCCGGCCAGGAACTCCCCCGACGGCGGCACCAGCCCCATGTTGGCGGCGACGGGCTCGACGCACACCAGCCCGACGTCGTCGGCCAGCACGGGCACGACGTTGTACGGGAGCACCACGGTGTCGGCGATCGCCCCCACCGTGACGCCGGCGGAGTCCGGCGCGGTCGCGGCGGCCAGGTCGCCCTCGGCGACGCCCGAGCCGGCCGCCGCCAGCAGCGCGTCCGAGTGCCCGTGGTAGTTGCCCTCGAACTTCACGATCTTGGACCGGCCGGTGGCACCGCGGGCCAGCCGCACGGCCGACATCGCCGCCTCGGTGCCCGACGACGTGAGCCGGACCTGCTCGATGCCGGGCACACGGGCGCAGATCTCCTCGGCCAGCCGGACCTCGCCCGGGGTCGGGGCGCCGTAGGTGGTGCCGCGTCCGGCGGCGTCACGGACGGCCTCGACGACCTTGGGGTGGGCGTGGCCCAGGATCGACGCGCCGTACGACTGCACGTAGTCGATGAACTCGTTGCCCTCGACGTCCCAGACCCGGGCACCCTCGCCCCGGGCGACGAAGTACGGCGTGCCCCCCACCGACCGGAACGCCCGCACCGGCGAGTTGACGCCGCCGGGGATGCGCTGGAGCCCGCGCTCGTAGAGCGAGGCGTTGGTGTCGGTCATGGGTAGAGGACCTCCGCGACGGACCGTGCGAAGTAGGTGAGCACTATGTCGGCCCCGGCGCGCCGCACCGCCGTGAGCTGCTCGAGCGCGACGGCGTCGCCGTCGATCCAGCCCCGCTCGGCCGCGGCGTGCACCATCGCGTACTCGCCTGACACGTGGTACGCCGCCAGCGGGACGTCGGTCATGGCCCGGACCCGGGCCACCACGTCCAGGTAGGTGAGCGCCGGCTTGACCATGACCATGTCGGCACCCTCGTCCAGGTCGGCCTGCACCTCGGCGAGGGACTCGCGGACGTTGTGCCAGTCCTGCTGGTAGGCGCGGCGGTCGCCGTCGTCGGCGATGTCCACGTCGACCGCGTCCCGGAACGGGCCGTAGAGCGCCGAGGCGTACTTGGCGGCGTAGGCGAGGATCGCCGTCCCGGTGTGCCCGGACCCGTCGAGGGCCGCACGGATGGCCTGCACCTGGCCGTCCATCATCCCGCTGGGGCCCACCATGTGCACGCCGGCCTCCGCCTGCGCCACGGCGATGCGACCGTAGAGCTCGAGCGTCGCATCGTTGTCGACCGAGGTGCCCGGGTGCCCGGCAGGGCCGTCGAGCACGCCGCAGTGGCCGTGGTCGGTGTAC
>CAIYXG010000488.1 GCA_903930035.1 uncultured Actinomycetes bacterium
CGGCGCCGCCGCCCTCCTGGACCGTCACTGAGGCGTCCGGGCCACCACGTAGGATCAGCCCGTGGACGACCCAGCACTCACCCGGCTGCTCACCCTGGCCGGCACCCTCCTCGACACCTCCCGGCCGCTCACCTTCGAGGAGATCCGCGAGCGGATGCCGGAGCACTACCGGCAGGCGAAGTTCGAGACGGCCCGCCGGCAGTTCGAGCGGGACAAGGACTCGCTCGTCGACATCGGCATCGAGATCAGGATGGTCCGCTCCGGCACCGAGACGGGCGTCGAGGGCTACACGGCGGTCCGGGCGCAGGAGCTCGAGGGCCTGGACCTGAGCCCCGACGAGCTCGCCGCGCTGCACGTCGCCGCCACCCGCGTGACCCTCGACGGCGTCGACGAGGACCTGGTGACGAAGGGCGTCCAGAAGCTGGGCGGGGCCCTGGGCGCCGGCGGCGAGACCGTGGCCCGGCTCCCCATGCCGCCGGCCCTCGGTCCGCTCTTCTCCGCAGTGCTGCACCGGGCCGTGGCGACCTTCACCTACAACGGCGTCGTGCGCGAGCTCGAGCCGCACCGCATCGGGTTCGAGCGCGGCCACTGGTACGTCGCCGGGCACGACCGGACCCGCGGCGGCGGCCGCAACTTCCGGGTCGACCGGATCGAGGGCGACGTCAGGACCGGCCCCGACCACGGGTTCGAGGCGCCGGAGCGGCCGGGCGAGATCCGCTCGGAGGCCTGGGCCATCGGTGACGAGGAGTCCGTCGACGTGACGCTCCGCCTGGACCGGGAGGTCGCCGGCGCCTTCCTGCACGAGTACCCCGAGCTGGTGGGGTCGGCCCCCGACGCCGACGGCCGGCGTGAGGTGACGGTCTCCGTCAACCACCGGGCGGGCCTGTTCAAGGTCGTGCTGCAGTACCTCGAGCGTGTCGAGGTCGTGGCCCCCGACGAGGTCCGGGAGCAGTTCGTGGCGCACGTGCAGTCGCTGGCGGCGGGGGAGTAGGGACGGGATGGCACTCACCACCAAGGAACGGGCGCAGCGCATCCTGCTCGTGCTCGGGTTCGTGCTCGACCAGGGCGACACCCCGGTCGAGATGGTCTGCGAGCGGTTCGGCCTCACCGAGGAGGAGCTGACCGCCGACATGGACTACGTGTTCAACTACGTCGGGGTGCACCCGTTCACGCCCGACGCCTACGTCACCGTGACGGTCGAGGAGGGGCTGATCGACGTCGCCTACGGCGACTTCTTCCGACGGCCCCTCCACCTGACCAGCGACGAGGCACTCCCGCTGCTCACCGCCGGCGAGGCGCTCCTGAGCGCCGAGGGCGAGCGGTCCGGACGGACGCTGCGGTCGGCGGTGGAGAAGGTCCGTGCCGTCCTGGGCGCCGACAACCTGGCCGTCCAGGCCCCGTCGGCCGACCCGGCGGTGCTCGAGCTGCTGAGCGCCGCGGTGGAGGACCACTCGTGCGTCGACATCGAGTACCTGTCCTACGCCCGGGACGAGTCGACCCGCCGCACGGTCGACCCGTACTCGCTCCAGGCGTTCTCGGACCACTGGTTCCTGCAGGCCTGGTGCCACGAGGCCGAGGACGTCCGCATGTTCCGCGTGGACCGGATCCTGACGGCCAGCCCCACCGAGGACCTCTTCGAGGTGCGCGAGGTGGAGCTCGCCGACGCCCCGGGCCCCGGCACCGGCTCGCAGGCCCAGACCGTGGTCCTCGACGTCCCGGCCGCCGACCGGTGGATCGCCGACATGTACCCGGTCGAGTCCGTCACCGAGGTCGGCGACGGCCGTCTGCGCATCGAGGTGCGCTGCGGGACCACGGCGTTCCTGGAGCGGCTGCTCCTGCGCCTCTCGCCGGGCTCGACGGCGGTCGACGCGGCCTCCGGGGAGTCGGTGCTGCCGGTCCGTGCGGCCGCGGCCCGCAGGATCCTCAGCCGGTACGGGGCCTGAGCGGTCCCCGCGCCGTGTCCCGGTAGCCTGCCCGCAGATGTCTGAGACCGGCGAGGAACCGACGTACGCCGGCACGCGGTCCGGCCGTCGGGCTGCCCGGAGCGTCGCCGAGTGGGTGTTCGTGGTC
>CAIYXG010000489.1 GCA_903930035.1 uncultured Actinomycetes bacterium
CGCCGTCGAAGACGACGACCTTGCGGGCGACCAGGTCGAGGTAGGAGGGTCGGTCGGTCATCGGGGCGGAGGCTACCGGCGACCGAGGACCTGCTCCGAATAGGCCGGCGCCCGGTCCGGTGCCGCGGGCCCGGACGGTCGGGGTGGGTCGCCCGCCGGGCACGGCCGTAGGCTGGCGCCGCCCATGAAGATCTACACGCGCACCGGCGACGACGGCACCACCGGCCTCTACTACGGGGGGCGCGTCCGCAAGGACGACCCGGCCCCTGCGGCCTACGGCGACGTCGACGAGGCCCAGTCGGCCATCGGCGTGGCCCGCGCCCACGCCGAGCGCGGCGGCGAGCTCGACACCTTGCTCGTGGGCGTCGAGCGCGACCTCTGGGTGCTCATGAGCGAGCTGGCGACCGAGCCGGAGAACCAGCCCAAGCTGGTCGGCGGCACCACGAAGGTCGACGGCGCCATGGTGGCGCGGCTCGAGTCGGCGATCGACGAGTACACCGCCAGGTTCGAGATGCCGACCGAGTTCGTGGTGCCCGGCCAGGACCCGGTCGCGGCGTTCCTGGACCTGGCCCGGACGGTCGTGCGGCGTGCCGAGCGCCAGTGCCTGTCGGTGGTCGGGCCGGACTCGCTCGTCCTGCCGTACCTCAACCGGCTGTCCGACCTGCTGTGGACGCTGGCCCGCTGGGTCGAGGGCGAGTCGCTCCCCACCCGGTCGGTCGGTCCCGGCTGACCACACGTTCCCACCGGTTCCCTTCTCGGAGGTCCTGATGCCCCGCACGTCTGCCGCCCCCTCGTCCCCCGACGGGTCCGACCGTCGCCCGTCCCACGCCGCCGGCGCCGGGTCCAGCGTCCCGACCGTGACGCTCGGCCGGTCGGTCCCGGCCGGCGCCGCCGTCGTGTCGGTCCCGGCCTTCGCCGACCGGCTGACCAAGGTCGACGGCGTCCGCAAGGCCGTGCTGGACCGGGCCGGGTTCGCCGGCCGGGTCGGCCAGACGCTGGTGCTCGACGACGGCGACCGGGCCCGGGTCGTGGTGGGCCTCGGTCCCGCCGCCCAGGTCGGCACCACCGCCCTGCGCAAGGCGGGCGCGGCGTTCACCAAGGCCCTGCGCGGCTACCGGCGGGCGGCGTTCGTCCTGCCCGCAGAGCTGGGCGGCCTGACCGAGGGCCAGGCCGCCGGTGCGGTGGCCGAGGGCGTGGTCCTGGGCGGCTACCGGTTCGACGCCTACCGCTCCCAGGCCCCGTCGAAGGCACCGGCCGCCGTGACGGTCGTGGTCGGCGACGCCCGCGCCGCCCGGCCGGCGCTGGAGCGCGCGCTCGCCGCCGCCGACGCCGTGACCTTTGCCCGCAACCTGGTGAACGAGCCGGGCGGCGCGCTGACCCCGGCCGTGTTCGCCGAGGCCGTGACGGAGCGTGCCTCCGCAGCCGGCCTGACGGTCGAGGTGCTCGACGCCGACGCCATCGCGGCGGCCGGGCTCGGCGGCATCGTGGCGGTGAACAAGGGCTCGGTGCACCCTCCCCGGCTGGTGCACCTGACCTACGAGCCGGCCGAGCCGCTGCTCGACGACGACGGCGACCCGGTCACGGTGGCGCTCGTGGGCAAGGGCATCACGTTCGACTCGGGCGGACTCTCCCTCAAGCCCGCCGACGGGATGATGGACATGAAGTGCGACATGGCGGGCGCCGCGGCGGTCTCGGCCGCCATGTGCGCGCTGCCGGCGTCCGGCGTGCAGGTCCGGGTCGAGTCGTGGACCCCGCTCACCGACAACATGACCGGCGGCGACGCCCAGCGCCCCGGCGACGTCTTCACGGCCCGCAACGGCCGGACCGTCGAGGTCCTCAACACCGACGCCGAGGGCCGGCTCGTGCTGGCCGACGCGCTCTGCCTGGCGACCGAGTCGAAGAAGGCGGCGGTCGTGGACCTGGCGACGCTGACGGGTGCCTGCATGGTGGCGCTCGGCGACAAGATCGCCGGGATCCTCGGCAACGACGACGGTCTGCTCGGCGACGTGGAGGAGGCGGCCGAGGTGGCGGGGGAGCGCGTGTGGCAGCTGCCGCTGCCGGCGGACTACCGGGCGCAGCTCGACTCGAACGTGGCCGACCTCAAGAACATCGGGACCCGGTTCGGGGGCACGCTGACCGCCGGCCTGTTCCTGCAGGAGTTCGTGGCCGACGGCACGCCGTGGGTGCACATGGACATCGCCGGCCCGGCGTTCCAGGCCGCCGAGGACGGGGAGCACCCCAAGGGGGCGACCGGCTTCGGGGTCCGCACCCTGCTGGCGCTGCTGTCGGGCTGGGGCGTCGACGGCGAGGAGCCGGACGAGGCCTGACCGGGCGGGTGCCCGGGTCAGTAGGTGCGGCCGGCGAGCCGGGCGAACTGCTCCAGCAGTCCGTCCTCGTCGAGCGGCGGGCACAACAGGTTGCCTGCGGCCGAGGTGCAGCCCAGGTCGGCGAGCCGCTCGAGCTGCTCGGCGGTCTCGACGCCCTCCGCGACCACGGTCATGCCGAGCCGCTGGCCGAACGACACCAGCGCCGCGGCGATCTCTGAGGACCCGCGGGCGCTGTCGGCGCGGTCGTGGTCCAGCCCGTGCACGAAGCTGGGGTGGACCTTCATCACGTCGGCCCGGAGACGCTGCAGGTAGCCGAGCGACGCGGAGCCGGACCCGAAGTCGTCGATGGCGATGCGCACGCCCATCGAGACCAGCCGGTCCAGCACGAGCTCGGTGGAGGACAGGTCGTTGACCAGGGTGGTCTCGGTGAGCTCCACCCCGAGCCGGTCGGCGGGCACCCCGGCCAGGGTCAGGGCGGAGACCAGCTCGTCGCAGAAGGTGGGCGTGAGCTCGGTGGCCCCGACGTTCACCCACATGACCAGGTCGTCGGGGGTGCGGTCGTCGTGGAGGAGGCGGGCCATGGCGCCGCAGGCCGCGGCGCGCACCCAGCGGCCCAGGTCGCCCATCATCCCGGAGTGCTCGGCCACGCCCAGGAACTCGGCCGGCCCGAGCAGCCCGCGCTCGGGGTGCTCCCAGCGGACCAGCGCCTCGACGCCGGAGACGACGCCCCGGGCCAGGTCGACGGTGGGCTGGAAGTGCAGACGGAGCTCACCCAGCGCGATGCCGGTGCGGAGCTCCTGCTCGACGGTGAGCTCGTGGACCACCCGCTGGCGGATCGCCTCGTCGAAGATCGCGTAGCGGTTGCGGCCCCGGCGCTTGGCCTCGTAGGCGGCGGCGTCGGCCCGGCTGATCAGGGTCTCGGCGTCGACCCCGTCGGTGGAGAGCGCCATGCCGATGCTGCCGGTGAGCACGACCTTGCGGTCGCCGATGGCGAAGGGCTTCCGCAGGTTGGCCGCCAGCTTCTCGACCACCAGCACGGCGTCGGCCTCGCCGGTCACCTCGTCCAGGCAGACCACGAACTCGTCGCCGCTGAGCCGGGCGACGGTGTCCTGGCCGCGCACGCTGCGGCGGAGCCGGTTGGCGAGCGACTGCAGGAGCAGGTCGCCGGCCGCGTGGCCCAGCGTGTCGTTGACGGACTTGAAGCGGTCCAGGTCGACGAAGAGCACGGCGGTGTGCCGGCCCGACCGGCCCGACCGGCCGAGCGACTCGCCGATCCGCTGGGTGGCGAGCACCCGGTTGGGCAGGTCGGTCAGCGGGTCGTGGAACGCCCGGTGCTCCAGCTCTGCCTCGACGCGCTTGCGGTCGCTGATGTCGTGGGAGCTGATGAGCAGCGCGTCGCCAATGGGCACGAGCGACTGGCGCAGCCACCGCCGGCCGGCTGCGGTCTCGACCTCCTCGACGCGGGGCTCGCCCAGCTCGAGCGTCTGGCGCCAGAGCGTCACGAGGTGGTCGGCCACGCCGGGGAACAGCTCGGTGGCCGTGCGGCCGATGACCTCGGCCGCCGACCGCCCGATCAGGCCCTCGGCCGCGGCGTTGTAGACGTCGAACCGGAAGTCGACCACCGTGCCGTGCGCGTCGTGGACGGCGGACAGCACGGCCATGGCGTCGGGGGAGGCCGCCACCGCGCGCCGGACGAGCTCGTCGGCGTTGCTGCCGTCCGCGTCGTCCGGACCTGGTCCGGCGAGCCCCCCGCCCGGGCTGTCACTCATCGTGGTCAGTCAACCGCCAGGAGTCTCAACCATTCCTCAACTTGAGGACGATTGGGTATGCCGTCCCGCACGTAGGGCCGAACGGCCCATCCGGGCTGCGGCGGGGCAGCGTGTCGTAGGGCAGGGCAGGCCTGGGAGGGGCGGGCTGGTCGGTGCTCATCTGGGTGGGGCGGTGCTCATCTGGCTCGGGCGGTCGTGCTGCCGGCGTGGCGCCGGCGGGCCAGGAGTCCGAACGGGGTTCAAGGTAACGCGTCTGAGTGGTTGCGCCACTACGCCCCGTGGTGAAGTTCCTTCCACGTCTCGTGGCTGCGGCGCACGGACTCCGGCAGCCGGGCGAGCTGGTGCGGCGCCAGCCCCGGGAGGTGCAGGCGGACCTCGACCACGGGCAGGGCGGTGGCGCCCGGTGCCGCCGCCCGCCGCCGGGCCAGCCCGAAGTTGCAGGCGCGGTCGACGGTGCGCTGCAGCGGGGCGTTGCGCCCGGTGCCGTGGCCCAGGCCGAGCGCGCCCGCCGTCTCGGCGACGTCGACGTGGAACCCGCCGGGGAACTCGTCGAACCCACGAGCGAGCCGGCGCAGCAGGAGCAGGGTGGAGGGGCCCACCACCCCCAGCCAGAACCGCTCCACGTACTCGCTGCGCGGGTCGTGGCCGTGGGCGGCGAGGTCGGGGTCCCACCAGGGGCGGACCGTGAGGCGCGCGGGGGAGGCCGGTGGGAGGAAGGACGGGTGGGCCGGGGACGGTGCGGTGGGCTGCATGCGCCGACCGTACGGACGACGGTCCGGGGGAGTCATCGGGGATGTGTCCCCGGGTGGGGCGGGGGACGTGTCCCCGGGTGGGGCGGGGGACGTGTCCCCGTGCGGGCCTACGCTCTGGCCATGACCGACGCGCCGCACGACGACCCTCCGGCCGACTTCGAGGAGTCATTCGCCCGGGCCCGGGCCCTGGTGGAGCGGGCGACGGCCATCACGGTCCTGACCGGCGCCGGCATCTCGACCGACTCGGGCATCCCGGACTTCCGAGGGCCGTCGGGCGTGTGGACCGTCAGCCCGGACGCCGAGATGATGTCGAACATCTCCACCTACCTGTCGGACGAGGGGGTGCGGAAGGCGGCGTGGCGGCACCGTGTCGAGAGCGACCTGTGGGAGGCCGTCCCCAACCCGGGCCACGA
>CAIYXG010000490.1 GCA_903930035.1 uncultured Actinomycetes bacterium
CGAGGAGGCCCCGGCCCCCGAGGCTGCGTCCGAGGAGACCGTCGACGAGCCTGCCGACGCCGAGTCGGAGTGACCCTCCGCTGGGCCTGAGCGACGACCAGCGCTCCGGCCTGGTCCGGACCAAGCTGGCGGCACTCGTCCGCGACCTGACCGGTCGCCCGGACCTCGCCACCGAACCCGTCACCGTCGGCGCGCTCGCCGCGACCGTCCACGAGGGCACCGCCTACCTGCTCGCCACCGACCCGTCGCCCGCGGCGCTGGCCGGCGCCCTGGTGTGGGCGGGCGCGCAGGACGCCGCCCGTCTGGTGCTGTTCGCCGACGACGAGCCCCTCGGCGCCCCCGCCGTCCTGGCGCGCATGGCGTCGCAGTTCGCGTGCCCGGTCGAGGTCCGCACCGTCGCCGGGACCTCGTCGGCGCCGACCGCCCCCGCCCCGCTCCCGGCGGTCCTGCCCGCCGAGGCCGCCCCCGAGGCTGTCGCCGCCATGGCGGTCGAGGGCCTCGAGGTGGTGGTGGAGCAGGGCGTCGTGCGGGGCGAGCTGCTGGGGCTCGAGGTCGCCCGGGTCGTCCGCTGGCCCGCGGCGCACGGCGGCGACGACGAGCTGCACCTGGAGGCGGGCGTCGGCCGGTTCGACCGTGACGCCGTCGCGGAGGTGCACCCCGACGAGGCGCCGGAGGCGTCGCTCGCCCGCACCGTGTCCATGGTCCGCGCCGCGCGCTACCCGGGGGCTGCGGGCCACCCCATGGCCCGGATGGCCCGCGACCGCTGGCTGCGGGTGGCGGTCTGCGAGGACCCTGCCCTGGTGGGCGCCGCCGAGCTGCGGCCCGTCGAGTCCACCGTCGAGCGGTCGAGCGTCCGCGACCTGTCGCCCGCGCCCGCGCTCGGCACGGACCGCGACGGCGCCCCCGTGGTGGTGGTGTGCACCGCCGGCGTCGACCTGTCGCTGGTGCCGGTCGCGGCCGACGTGCGCGCCCTGCACGCCCCGGGCGCCCGGCTGGTGCTGGCGGCGCCGGCGCGCGACCTGCTCCCGTCCGTCGCCCGGCTCGCCGGGCTGCTGGTCCAGCCCGCCGAGGTGGTCGGCGTGCCCGCACCATGGGGTGCCGCATGATCCCCGAGTCGCTCCGGCCCCGCGTGGACGCCCTCGTCCGCGAGTACCAGGAGTGCGAGGACCGCATGGCCGACCCCGAGGTGGTCGGCGACCAGTCCCGCTACGTCGAGGTGTCGCGCCGCTACCGGGCCCTGGAGCCGCTCGTCCGCTGCGTCCACGAGCACGACGCCGCGAGCGGCGACCTGGAGGCGGCGCGCGAGCTGTTCGCGACGGCCGACGGCGCCGAGAGGGACGAGCTGCGCACCCAGGTCGCCGAGCTCGAGGCGACCCTCGACCGGCTGGCCGAGGAGCTCAAGGTGCTCCTGCTGCCCCGCGACCCCAACGACGACCGGAACGTGATCGTGGAGGTCCGCGGGGCCGAGGGCGGCGAGGAGGCCAACCTCTTCGCCCGCGACCTGTTCGAGATGTATAAGGGCGTCGCCGGCCGGCGGGGGTGGACCTTCGAGGTGCTCTCGTCGACGGTGTCCGACATGGGCGGGTTCGCCGAGGTGACCTTCCGGGTCGCGGGCGACGCCGTGTGGTCGCGCATGAAGTTCGAGGCGGGCCCCCACCGGGTGCAGCGGGTCCCGGTGACCGAGTCGCAGGGCCGCATCCACACCTCGTCGGCGACGGTCGTGGTGCTGCCCGAGGCGGAGGAGGTCGACGTCGTCATCGACCCCAACGACCTGCAGGTCGACGTCTACCGGTCGTCCGGCCCGGGCGGCCAGTCGGTCAACACCACGGACTCGGCCGTGCGGATCACCCACCTGCCGACCGGCACGGTGGTGAGCATGCAGGACGAGAAGAGCCAGCTCCAGAACAAGCAGCGGGCCCTGGCCGTGCTGCGCTCGCGGCTCCTGCAGGTCGAGCAGGAGCGGGCGGCGGCCGAGGCCTCGGGCCAGCGGAAGTCCCAGATCGGCGGCGGGGGGCGCTCGGAGAAGATCCGGACCTACAACTTCAAGGAGAACCGGGTCACCGACCACCGCATCGGCCTGACGGTGCACCAGCTCGACCGCATCCTGGCC
>CAIYXG010000491.1 GCA_903930035.1 uncultured Actinomycetes bacterium
ACCGGGATGCCGAGCTTGTTGGCCTCGGTCACGGCGATGGTCTCCTTCTTGGTGTCCAGGATGAACACCGCGTCGGGGAGCCGCTCCATGTTGCGGATGCCGTTGAGGTTCCGCTCCAGCTTGGCCAGCTCGCGGGACAGGAGGAGGGCCTCCTTCTTGGGCATGGCCTCGAACTCGCCGGAGTCCCGCATGCGCTGGTACTCCTTCATCTTCGCGACGCGCTTGGAGATCGTCTCGAAGTTGGTGAGCATGCCGCCCAGCCAGCGCTGGTTGATGAACGGCATGCCGCACTTCTCGGCGAAGCCCTGGATGGGGTCCTGGGCCTGCTTCTTGGTCCCGATGAACAGGACGGTGCCGCCGCCGGCGACGAGGTCCCGCACGAACGTGTAGGAGGTCTCGATCCCGGAGAGGGTCTGGTGGAGGTCGATCAGGTAGATCCCTCCGCGCTCACCGTGGATGAACCGCTTCATCTTGGGGTTCCAACGGCGGGTCTGGTGGCCGAAGTGGACACCAGCCTCGATGAGCTGCTTCATGGTGACGACCGCGCTCATGCGGCACTCCTTCCCTACGGTTGGGCGGACCTGGCCGAGCGCCGTCCCCTCTGCGGGGCAGGCGACCGTGGGTGTCGGCCAGGGGCATTCTTCTCGCCGGGCCGCCATGGGGGCGGACCGTGGCCCGCTCGTCGGGCCGGGCGACAGACTAGGCGACCGGGTCCGTGGCCGGAAAATGTCGGACGGGGACCAGCCGGGCGGCACGCCGGGCCCCGACGAACAGCAGCGCCGGGTCCACGTACCGGTCGCCCTCCCGCACCCCCAGGTGCAGGGACGGGAGCGCCAGGCCGACCAGGGTGCCCTGCGCGACCCGGTCCCCGGCACGGACCAGCACGACCGACAGGCCGGTCAGGCTCGACCGGCGACCGTCCGGGTGCCGGACGGTGACGGCCAGACGGCCGGCCACCGCACCGGCGAACACCACCGTGCCCCCGCCGACGGCCCGCACCCGGTCCCCCGCCCGGGTCCCGTACTCCAGTCCCCGGTTGCCGGCCGACCACCGCTGTGCAGGGGCCCGGAACGGGTCCACGACCGGCGCGTCGACCGGGGGCCGGTAGGTGCCCGGCTCCGGCACGGGCCACGGCACGTCACCGGGGGCGCCGGAACCGGACGCCGCGCCTGCGGCGCACGGGGCGAGGCAGCCACCGGCCGCGAGGAGCACGGACAGGGCGCACCACCGCGCCCACGCCGACGACCGACCTGCCACCCGCACGACCACCGACGGACCTCACGAGAACGTTCCGGGGGGAAGCGGGAGGGAAAGCGGGGAAAGGGGGAGGCGGCCGGCTCAGGCCGACTCGGCCTCGAGCGCCGCGAACTTCGACTTGAGGTGCAGCACCGACTTGGAGTGGATCTGGCTGACACGGGACTCGGTGACCCCGAGCACCCGGCCGATCTCCTGCAGCGTCAGGTTCTCGTAGTAGTAGAGCGTCAGCACGATCTTCTCGCGCTCGGGCAGCGTGTTGATGGCCTGGCTCAGCAGCTGGCGGGTCTCGGCGACCTCGAACGCCCCCATCGGGCCGTTCGCCGACTGGTCGGCGATGGTGTCGCCCAGCGTCACGGAGTCGCCGCGGTCGCCGGAGAGCACCTCGTCGAGGGCCGCCAGGCCGACGTGGGAGATCTGTGTGAGCGCCGTCTGCAGCTGGTCCTCGGTCCAGTCGAGCTCGGCGGCCAGCTCCTCGTCCGTCGGCGGACGGTGCTCCTTGGCCTCGATCGTGGCGTAGGCCTTCTCGATCTGCCGGGCCTTGGCCCGCACGGAGCGGGGCACCCAGTCCATGGACCGGAGCTCGTCGAGGATCGCGCCCTTGATCCGTGAGATGGCGTAGGTCTCGAACTTGAAGCCGCGCTCGGGCTCGAACTTCTCGATCGCGTCGATCAGGCCGAACATGCCGTAGCTCGCCAGGTCGGACTGCTCGACGTTCTGCGGGAGGCCCACGGCGACGCGGCCGGCCACGTACTTCACGAGCGGCGAGTAGTGGAGGATCAGCGCGTCGCGGGAGGACGGTGTCGGGTCCGCCTTGAAGGAGGACCAGAGCTCGTCCAGCTCGGAGCTGCTGGGGTCGGTGGTGGTGCTCATGCTCGTGGGTGGGCCGACTCGTAGACGGACCGGAGTCGCTCTTTGCTCACGTGGGTGTAGATCTGCGTGGTCGCCAGGTCGGCGTGGCCCAGGAGCTCCTGCACCACCCGCAGGTCGGCACCACCGTCCAGCAGGTGGGTGGCGAACGTGTGCCGAAGGGCATGCGGGTGGGTCGGGACCGGGGACCGTCGGTCCACGATACGCCGAACGTCCCTCGGCGTCATGCGGCGGCCCCGCGCGTTGAGGAAGAGCGCCGACGCGTCCTCGGGCCGGGCCGGGACCGCAGCGGCCCGCGGGCCCTCGGTCCACCGGGCGACGGCGGCGGCCGCAGGCTCCCCCAGCGGGACCAGCCGCTCCTTGGCGCCCTTGCCCCAGACGGTCAGCCGGCGGCGCGGCAGGTCCACCGACGAGAGGTCGAGCCCGCACAGCTCCGACACCCGGAGGCCGGAGCCGTAGAGGACCTCGAGCACGGCGTCGTCCCGGCAGTCCCGCTCGGGGTCCGCCGCCGCGACCGGGGCCGGCTCGTCGAGGAGCTGGTGCAGCTCGTCGGCCCGGAGCACGCGCGGCAGGCGCGCCGTGCCGGAGGGGGCCGAGATCCCCACCGTCGGGTCCACCGTGGTCCGGCCCGTGCGCCGGGCCCAGCCGAAGTAGCGGCGCAGCGCGGCGGCCTTGCGGGCGATGGTCCGGGTGGCGTAGCCGCGGGTGGTGAGGTGCGCGAGGTACCGGCGGACGTCGTTGCGGTCGACCTCGGCAGGTCCTGTCCGGCCCAGCCGGTCGGCCCACTCGGTGAACACCTCCAGGTCGCGGCGGTACACGTCGAGGGTGGAGGCGGCGAGCGGGACGGCGCCGACGAACTCCGGGACCGCCCACGACGGCCCTGGGGTCCACGAAGCAGCTGTCATGCGTTCCCCCGACGGTCGTGCGGACGCAGCCCACTGTAGCGACGGGCCGCCCGGCGCGTGCGGGAGACCTCATGGCCGGCTCCTGCGGAGCACCAGGCCGTCGACGACCTCGACCCAGCCGTCCCGGCGGAGGGACGCCACCTCGGCCAGGACCTGCACGACCGGCAGGTCGACCGAGCGGGCCAGGTGCTCGACGGGGGTCGGCAGCCACGCCACGGCCTCGAGCAGCTCGGCGGCCCGCCCGGCCGGGGCCGGCCGCGGGTCCGGCCCGGGCGGGACCGTGCGCCCGGCCCCGAGCAGGTCGAGCACGTCCTGCGCCCCGGTGCACACGCCCGCGCCGTCGGCGAGCAGCTCGTGCGGACCG
>CAIYXG010000492.1 GCA_903930035.1 uncultured Actinomycetes bacterium
ACCATCCACACCAGCACGGCCACGGCGACCAGGCCCGAGACCCAGATGAGGGTCGTGACCAGCCGGTCGGTGGCCACCACCGCACTGGTACGGTCGCGTCCCATCAGGTAGCTCGCGGCCAGGAACCAGAGCAGTGCCCAGATGGCAAAGGTGAGGGGCGCCGTCCAGTCCATGACGGTGCAGAGCAGCCACGACGCCATCAGTCCCGAGGTGGCGGCCACCACCAGCTCCACCCGGTCGCGGGTGGAGAGGGACCTCGGGCGCCGTGGCTGCTCGTCCAGGGGCGGCAGCACCTCGGCCGGAGGGGCTGCTGCGCTGCCACGACGCCGCGCAGCCGGCGCAGCGGCGTCCTCGGCGGGCGCAGCTGCGTCGGTCCGGGCCGACGTCGGGGGCAGGGTCTCGGTCGGGGCCGTCATCACGCCACCTGCGACCGGCGCACGATGGAACGGGCGAAGAGGTTGACGACGAGGGTCATGATGAACAGCGCCAGGCCGGCGGCGATCAGGCCGCTGATCTCCAGGCCCTGCGCCTCGCCGAACTTGGTGGCGATGAGGGCCGAGATCGAGCCCGAGCCCTTCTCCAGGATGTGCAGGTTGGGCGTGTAGACGAGGGCGATCACGAGCACGACGGCGATGGTCTCTCCGAGTGCACGGCCGAACCCCAGCAGGACCGAGCCGACGATGCCGCTCCGGCCGAAGGGCAGGACGACGTCACGGATCATCCCCCACCGGCTGCCACCGAGCGCGAGCGCACCCTCGCACTGGACCCGGGGGCACTGGGCCATGACGTCACGGGAGACCGAGGTGATGATCGGCGTCACCATGAACGCCACCACGATGCCGGCGATGAACGTCGACTGCGAGAGCGCGGCGTCGGGCGCCGTGAGCCGGAACAGCGGGATCGCGTTCAGGTGCTCGGCGATCCACGTGGCGACGCCGATCAGCGGCTCCTGGAGGGCGAAGAACCCCCACATCCCGAAGATCAGGCTGGGGATGGCGGCCAGGAGGTCGACCGCGCTGGTGAGCACCCTCCGCACGCGCCCCGGCGCGTACTCGTTGATGAACAGGGCCAGCCCCAGCGAGAGTGGCACTGCGAGCAGCAGCGCGACGCCGGCGATGAGGATGGTGTTGACGAGCAGGCCACCCACACCGAACTGCTTGCGGTCCGGCTCCCAGGTCGTGCCGGCCAGGAACTTGAGGGGTCCCGTGGCGGCGATGGCCGGCACCGCCTTCACCGTCAGGAACACCGCCGTGGCGGCCATGATCAGCAGGCAGAGGGCTGCCGCGCTGCCGGCCAGCCCGCGGAAGACCCGGTCGCCCTTGCTCAGGGCCTTGGGAATCGCTCGGGGGAGGTCGTCGGACCGGGGAGGTCCGTCCGTGGTGATGGCCGCCACGGAGAAGATGGAACCGGACGAAGGTAACGGCGGCAGGTGCCTGCCCCGACGGCGAGGTGAACTTCTGGCGACGTCCCGGTGCCGCACACGACCACCCGGGCCCGGGCGCCGGACCGCCGGAGGAGCCCGGGTAGTGTCCCGGCATGGTCAAGTACCTCAGCGACGAGTGGATGGAGCAGGCGGCTGCGGCGCTCGAGACGGCCACGGTGCCCGACGACGCGCAGATGGTCGTGCAGTACGAGGTCTCGGGCGGGGGCAACGGCAAGGTCCGCTACGTGCTCAAGGTCGAGCACGGCACCGCCACGATCGTCCCCGGCAAGCAGGCCGACGCACCGGTCACGTTCTCCCTCGACTACGACACGGCGGTGGCCGTGGTGACCGGCGAGCTCTCGGCCCAGGTGGCGTTCATGCAGGGGAAGATGAAGCTGGCGGGCGACGTGCGGGTCCTGATCGACGGCGCCGGCGCGCTCGCCGCGGTGCACGACACGCTCGGCGAGCTCCGCGCCACCACCGAGTACTGACCGGGCCCGCCGCCGGGTTCCCGGACGGCGGGCGCCGGACAACGGCGACGGCCCGGTGCCGGAGCACCGGGCCGAGCCGGACGGTCGGGTTGCGACGGTCAGAGGGCGATCGGGCTGCTGATCACCTGCAGGGTGCCGCCCGAGGCGGAGCCCACGACGTAGACGTTGGTCAGCGTGCGGGCCGGCACCTTGACGGCGTCCAGCTTGAGGACCCGGGTCGAGGTCCCCGCCACGTTGACGTCCACCGTGTAGCGGAGGGCCGACGGCAGGACCAGGTCGGCCTCGGCGCCGTTGGGCGCACCGGCGACCGCCTTGGACCGGAGGTGCGGGAACCAGCGGGTCACGGGGAAGAGGCCGGTGTAGACGTCGACGGCAGGGGCCGCAGCGGCGTGGTGCACGCCGAGCCGGCCGAAGCCTGCGGGCACGCGGCGGACGTCGTTCTTGAAGACGTTGATGCCCGGCGTGCCGGCGGCGTCGACGAACGAGGCCACGAGCGAGAAGTTCCCGCCGGCCGGGACCGCCACGGTCTTGCCGATCAGGGTGGTGGCGCCGTCCGGCGTGCGGATCTCGACGTCGTAGCTGGCCGCGGGCAGCGTGAGCGGGCCGACGGTCTTGCCGAAGGTGAAGTCGTCGATCGCCAGGCCGCCGTTGACGTAGACGTCGACCTTGGTGCCGGCGT
>CAIYXG010000493.1 GCA_903930035.1 uncultured Actinomycetes bacterium
CGCACGGTGTCGAACGACACGACGCCGCCCGTCCCGGCCGGCTTGGTGATGACGGCGGTGCCGTCGGGCTCCACCTCCGCGAGGGGGAACCCGGGCGCCGTGAAGTCGCCGTGGGCCCACCAGTCCCCCGAGTAGTTGCCGCCCGTGACCTGCGCCGAGCACTCGAGCAGGTGGCCGACGGTGACGCCGGCGGCGAGCCGGTCCCAGTCGTCCCAGTCCCAGCCGTAGGTGTGGACGAGCGGCGCCAGGAAGAGCGAGGCGTCGGCCACGCGGCCGGTCACCACGACGTCGGCCCCGGCGTCGAGCGCCTCCACCACCGGCCGGGCCCCCAGGTAGGCGGCGGCGAACACGGTGTCGTCCGGCAGGTCCAGGCGGTCCGCGTGCGGACGCAGGTCGTCGCCCACGACGGTGGCCACCTTGAGCCCGGTGACGCCCTGGGCCCGGAGCCCCTCGACCACGGCCCGGCCTGCGGCGACGGGGTTGATGCCGCCGGCGTTGGTCACGAGCCGCGTGCGGCCCGCCACCAGCTCGGGCAGCGCCGCCGCCACGTACAGCGGCAGGTCCTGGGTCCAGCCCAGGGACTCGTCACGACTGCGGTCCTTGGCCAGGATCGCGAGCGTCAGCTCGGCCAGGGCCTCGCACACCAGGAAGTCGACCCCGGCGTCGAGGAGCGGGCGCAGGCCCGCCTTCCCGTCGCCGTAGAAGCCCTGTCCCCCGCCGATCCGCACGGTCATGGGCCGAGTCTGCCCCACGGCGGGTCCCGGCCCGGCACGGCGCGGACCGAGGAACAACTCGGTCCAGTGTGACGTTCGTCTACGCGGAGGAGCCGAACAGGTCTAACCTGTCGGTCTGGCCCGGGACGTGGGCCGCGATGCTGGGAGGACGTCCATGATCCGCAAGCTCACGCTGCTCGGCAGCCTGGTGGCTGCACTGGCCCTTGTGGCCGGCGCCTGTACCCCGGGCGGCCCCGCCGCCCAGACCTTCAAGGTCCGCCCGACGGCGGTCAAGGTGGTCGACGGCGAGGACAACGACGCGGGCGACGAGCCCTACGTGATCCAGGTCGGGTTCCGCTCCAAGGTGGGCGTCGCCAAGTCCTCGAGCGCCCAGATCTCGTCGCAGTGCCGCACCGGCACCCTCCCGTCGTCGGAGGCCCCCGACGGCACCACGGTCACCATCCCGGCCGGCGCCGCCGACGTGGACCTGCCCGGGGTCCAGAACCTCGACATCGGCGACATCGCCATGAACAATGCGCCGTTCGAGATCATCGGCGCCCTGACCTTCGTGGCCGAGCGGGACGCCGTGTTCAACACCTGCGCCCTGACCGACGCCTTCGACTCGCTGCTGGTCCCGATCCTCACCGACGCGCTGGACCTGCTGATCGCCGCCCAGCCGGTGCCGCCCACCCAGGAGGAGCTGGTAGCGCTGCTCACCGACAACATCGGCAACGTCCTGAGCGGCGTGCTGAGCTTCGTCGGCACCATCCTCGAGGGACTGGGCAACCCGGACGACATCGTCGGGGTCACCGCCCAGGTGCTGCTGCCCTTCTCGGGTGCGCTCGCCGGGCTCGTCGACGCCGGGCTGTCCATCGGCGGCATCTTCCAGCCGGGCCTCGAGACGGGCATCCTGCCCATCGACAGCACGGGCCTGAAGATCCGGGTGGGCAACCTGCAGCCCTCGGTCACCACGTTCACGCTGGAGAACCCGGGGATCGCCACCTACGAGTACACCTCGACGGTGACGGCCGGCTGACCGGGCCCGCCCCAGGAACTGCGAACGGCCGGGTGCGACGCACCCGGCCGTTCCGCGTACGGGAGGAGGTGCGGTCAGGCCGAGGGGGTGCGGTCCTCGAGGCCCCACGGCGAGTCGTACTCGCCGGCGAGCATGTCCAGGAAGGGCACCGGCGGCAGCGCCTCGGGGCCCACCACGCCGGCGCCGGACCAGACCCCGGCGTCGATCAGCTCGCAGGCGACGACCGGGCCCACGGCGGTCTGCCAGACCACGGCCTGCGCGCCGTCGCGGCCCATGGTCTCGGCGTTGTCGACCACGTGCGACAGGTACACCTCGCGGGGGTTGCCGTCCTTGCCGGTGCCGGTCACCCAGGTGCCGCCGCAGGTGCGGCCCTCGATCCGGTCGCCGAGCGTCGCCGGGTTGGGCAGGCAGGCCGCGACGACGTCGCGGGGGGAGACCTTGGCGCCACGCACCTCGACCGGGTCGACCGAGTCGAGACCGAGCTTGTGGAGCGTCTCGAGGACCGAGATGAACTCCTCGCCCAGGCCGTACTTGAAGGTCACCCGCTCGCAGTCGATCCAGCGCGGCACCAGGAGGACCTCCTCGTGCTCGACGTTGACGCACTCGACGTCGCCGATCCCGCCCGGGAAGTGGAACACCTCCGGCTCGGAGAACGGCGGCGTGGTGAACCAGCCCTTGTCCTTCTCCCAGACGACCGGCGGGTTGAGGCACTCCTCGATGACGGTCCAGATGGAGAAGGTGGGGGCGAAGTCGTACCCGCGGACGGTCATGTTGGCGCCGTCGCGGATGCCCACCTCCACGATCGACCTGAAGAGCTCGTCGGCCGCGTAGCGGGCGAAGACGTCGGCGATGCCGGGCTCCACGCCCATGCCGCACAGGGCCAGCCGGCCCCGGTCCTCCCAGGCGCCGGCGCGCTCGAACTGCAGGTCGCCGAGCTTGACGCCCACCTGTGAGTGCGGGTGCTCCGGGTGGGGCGACGACAGCGACATCGCCATGTCCATGTAGTGCGCGTCGGCGGCCAGCGCGCCCTCGAAGATGCCCATCACGAACCGGGGGTCCGCGGCGTTCATCACCAGGTCGGCCCCGGCGGCACGGGCGGCGGCGGTGACGGCGGCCGCGTCCGAGGCGTCGAGCGTGACCGACGAGTAGCGGTCGTCCCGTGCGGCGACCGTGGCGGCGCGCACCGGGTCGATGTCGGCCACGACGATCGACTCGACGAACGAGCGGCGGGAGGCGATGGCGCAGAAGGCGTCACCGACGCCGCCCGCCCCGACAAGAAGGATCTTCACGGCGGCGAGGTTACCTGCAACCCGCCGCCACCACGGAGTCCGGCCGGACGGCTCAGCCGCCGCCGGCGTTGGGGATGGCCGGCGCGCCGGGGACCGTGCTCACGGTCGCGCTCTTGGAGGTCGTGGTCGTGCTCGACGCGGCAGCACGGGCCTGGCGCACGGCGGCGCGCAGGTCCGCGGGCTCGCCGACCAGGAACGCCGCCGTCGGGCGCGGCAGCTGGCCCAGCCGCACCGCCGCCAGGTCGGCGTCGTCGACGCGGCCGGCCGACAGGTCGATGCGGGCCGAGAGGAGCAGCGCGTTGGCGTTGGACGGGTCCTCGGCCAGCAGCCCGTCCAGCAGCCGCTCGGCCGTGGGCAGGTCCTGGCGGTCGGGGCCGATGGAGGCGAGCGCACGGGAGAACCGGGCGGCCGCGTTGGCCGGGTCGAGCTCGAGCACCTTGTCCAGGCAGGACGACAGACGGTCGATGAAGGCCTGGTCGAAGCCCTGCTTGGGGTCGAGCCCCTGGGCGGCCGCCACCCAGCACGCACGGGTCGCCGGCGGCTGCAGCCCGATGAAGACCTTGAACTCCAGGCCCTCCTGCTGGAGCACCTGGACGGCGACCGGCGGCGGGTCGTTCTGGAAGAACCGGTCGATCTCGGCGGCG
>CAIYXG010000494.1 GCA_903930035.1 uncultured Actinomycetes bacterium
CTGGCGCCGGTTCGGGGCGACGAACGCGCCCACCACCAGGATGGCGATGACCGCCCACGGCGCGACCGACGCCGCCGTGGTCGAGAGCTGGTAGATCCCGCGCACCTTGCCGATCTGCTTGCTGGAGTAAAGCTCGAGCGTGGTGCTGTTGGACGTCGACGCGTCGAGCGTCAGGGGCACGCCGAGCGACTTCAGCTTCTCGGCCACCTTGGCGGTGGTGCCCGACAGGTCCACCGCCACGGCGTCCGGCGACGCCTTGGCGTTCCCCTCGAGCGCCTTGACCAGGGTCGTGTGGGCCTCGCGGTTGGCGGTCACCCAGAGCTTGTCGAACTGCTTCGACCGGGCCAGCTTGAGCGTGACGTCGTTGACCACGTTGTCGAAGGCCGCCTCGAGGGGCGGGGCGAGCACCTTGGCCTTGGGGCCGATCGCCTCGTCGAGCAGCTGGGGCACGTCGACGGCGTCGGTGACGGCCTTGGCGGTGCGGTCGGCGACCGCGCGCTGGATCGCGGCGTCGCGGGCCAGTGGCGCCACGGTCTCCACGTAGCGCTCGGTGTTGGTGACCTGGTTCTTCACCCACACGCCGGTGATGGCGAGCGGGACCAGCATGGCGGCCACGAACAGCAGCAGGACGGCGAAGAACCACCGCACGGCGACCACGCCGGGGTTCTGGGGGTCGGGCACGGACGAGGAGTCAGCCATAGCGAGGCACCGTAGGCGGGAACGAGAGAGGGGGACGGACTTTCGCCCGTCCCCCTCCATCTCCGTTCACCGGCCCGTGCGGGCCGACGGTTCAGACCGCCCGGACGTTCTGGGCCTCGTCGCCCTTCCGGCCGGCGCCGACCTCGAACTCGACCTTCTGACCCTCTTCGAGGGAGCGGTAGCCCGACCCCTGGATCTGCGAGAAGTGGACGAACAGGTCGCCGTCCGCGTCGTCACGGCTGATGAAGCCGTAACCCTTCTCGGAGTTGAAGAACTTGACGGTACCCGTCGCCACAACTGACTCATTTCTGCCCCGTGGTGGGGCTATCTACAGGACCGCACCGTTGGTCGGCACGGCCCCGGTTGCACTTTGCATGTCACCGCCCGAGGGCGGATGACGCACCCTACTCCACCCCCGGCCCGCTGCGACGGCGTCGCGCGACGGGCGTCACGGCAGACCGTGCCGGGTCAGGCGGTGACGTACGCGTCGGCGACGTCGAGCGCGGCGTCGATGCCGGCCAGCCCGGTGCGCAGCTCGTCGGGGGTCACCACCAGCGGCGGCGCGACGTGGATGCGGTTGAAGTGGGCGAACGGCCAGACCCCGCGGGCCTTGCACGCCGCCACGACCTCGGCCACCGGCGCGGCGGCGGGCCCGGCCGCGTTGAACGGCACGAGCGGCTCACGGGTCGCCCGGTCCCGCACCAGCTCGATGGCGAAGAAGCAGCCCAGGCCGCGGACCTCGCCGATGCTCGGGTGGCGCTCGGCCATGGCCTCGAGCTCGGGGCGGATGACCTCCTCCCCGAGCCGGGCGGCGGTGCCCGGGACGTCGTCCTCGGCGAACACCCGCAGGGACTCGACCGCCACGGCGCACGCCAGCGGGTGGCCCGAGTACGTGAGGCCGCCCGGGTAGGGCCGGTCGTCGAACGACGCCGCGACCCGGTCCGAGATCACCACGCCGCCGAGCGGCACGTAGCCCGAGTTCACCCCCTTCGCGAACGTGATGAGGTCGGGCACGACCCCCCAGTGGTCGACCGCGAACCACTCGCCGATGCGGCCGAAGCCGACCATGACCTCGTCGGCCACCATCAGGATCCCGTGCTCGTCGCACAGGGCGCGGACGCCGGCCAGGTAGCCGTCCGGCGGCACCAGCACGCCGTTGGTGCCGACCACGGGCTCCAGCACGATCGCCGCCACGGTCGACGGGCCCTCCATCTGGACGACGGTGCGCAGGTGCTCGAGCGCCCGCTCGCACTCCTCGGCCTCGGTGGTCGAGTGGAACGCCGACCGGTAGGTGTACGGCCCGAAGAAGTGGACGATCCCGTGGGCACCCATCTCGCCGTTCCACCGTCGCGGCTCGCCCGTCATGGCGATGGTCGTCCCGGTCGCGCCGTGGTAGCTGCGGTAGGTGGTGAGGACCTTGTGCCGGCCGGTGTGGTTGCGGGCCATGCGCACGGCGTTCTCGTTGGCCTCGGCGCCGCCGCTCGTGAAGAACACCTTGTTCAGGTCGCCCGGGGCGCGCTCGGCGATCAGGCGGGCCGCCTCGGAACGGACGTCGTTGGCGAACGCCGGGGCGACCGTGCAGAGCTGCTGCGCCTGGCGGACCACGGCGTCGACGAGCCGCGGGTGCTGGTGGCCGAGGTTCAGGTTGACCAGCTGGGACGCGAAGTCCAGGTAGCGGTTGCCCTCGTTGTCCCAGAACGTGGCTCCGGAGCCGCCGGCGATGGGCAGCGGGGCGATCAGCCCCTGCGCCGACCACGAGTGGAAGACGTGGGCACGGTCGGCGGCGGTGGACTCGGCGTTGGTCGGCAGGACGACGGGTTCGGTCGCGGTCACGAGGAGGCTCCTGTTCGGGCTCGGTCCGACTGAACGTAGTGCGGGTCGGGCGCCGGCTGCGCTGCGCCTGGCGGGCCGGTCCGGGGTCAGGCCAGCGACCGCAGCGCCAGGACCGTCTCCTCCAGGTCCCCCGAGAGCTGGACGTCACCGAGGCCCTCGGCCTCCAGGGCGGACCGCAGCTCGGCCGCGCCCTCGGCGAGCACCAGGTCGCAGCCCTTCTCGTGCAGGTCGGCCCGGAGGCGGGCCAGCATCTGCCCGGCCGTGAAGTCGACGTCTGCGACCGCCCGCGCGTCGACCACCACGGCCCGCACCGGACCGACGAACTGGGCGAGGAGCGTCCGGACGCGCGTGTCGAAGTAGTCGGAGTTCTCGAAGAACAGCGACGAGCCGAACCGGTACACCAGCACCCCGTCGAGCCCGTCGAGCGGCCGCGGGAAGCGCTTCTGGAACTTGGGGTCCACCCGGCCGTCGAGCACGTAGACCTCGTCGTGCGGGTGGTACTGGCGGCGGAGCCGGTCGGCGAGCGCCAGGACGACGGCCACGACCAGCCCCTGCTCCACGCCGACGAGGGCGACCACCAGCAGCGCCAGCACCGCCACGGCGAACTCCGAGCGGCGGGCCCGGTAGATCTTCCGCAGCTCGCCGACGGCGACGAGCCGGATCCCGATGCCCATGACCAGGGCGTCGAGCACGACGGCCGGCAGGTAGTCGAACAGCCCGGTGAGGAACAGCAGGACCACGCCGATGCAGACCGCCATGACCAGGTTCACCACCGGGGTCCGGCCGCCCGCGCCGTCGGACGCCGCCGTGCGGGGCGGGCTGCCGTTGATGGCGAACCCGCCCGTGAGCGCGCGGACCGCGTTGGCGGCACCCAGGCCGAGCAGGTCGACGTTGGTGTCGATCCGCTGCTCGTACTTGCCCGCGAAGCTGCGCGACACCGCGGCGCTCTGGGCGAGCACGACGAACGCCACCCCGGCCGACGCGCCGAGCAGGCGCACCACGTCGTCGAGCGCCACCCGGGGCAGCTGGAGCGACGGCAGGCCGGCGGGCACGGCCCCGACCGCGGCCACGCCGTGGTCGCCCGCCCCGAGGAGCCCGGCGACCACCGACGCCCCGACGATCGCCACCAGGGCGGCGGGGAGCCGGGGCAGGAACCGCTCGAACAGCAGGTAGACGGCGATGGTCAGGGCGCCCAGCGCGGCGCACCACCAGTTGGTCGCGCCGACCTCCTGGGCCACCTTGACCAGCTGGTCCGCCGGCGAGCCGCTGACCTCCAGGCCCAGCACCGCGCCCAGCTTGGTGACCACCAGGTAGACGCCGACGCCGCTCAGGAAGCCGGTGAGCACCGGCCGGCCGATGAGGTCGGCCAGGAACCCGAGCCGGGCCAGCGCCATGACCGCCAGGAACAGGCCGGACAGCAGGACGAGCAGCGCCACGACCCCCGGGTAGTCGGCGGCGGACACCCCGGTCACCGCCACCGCGCCCGCCGCCACCAGCGACGCCGTGGCCGAGTCGGCGCCCACGACCAGCTGCGGCGACGACGCCATCAGCGCGTAGACGACGGCCGGGAACAGCGCGCAGTAGAGGCCCGTCTGCGGCGGCAGCCCCACGATGGCCGCGTAGCCGAGCGACTCCGGGACGGCGATGGCCGTGACGGTCAGGCCGGCGAGCAGGTCGGGGCGCAGCTGGGCGAGCGAATAGCCCTTCACCCACGAGAGCGGGCGGAGCGGCCGGAGTGCGGCCGGCAGCGGGGTGGCCTCCACGTCCATCGGGCGATCTTCGCACGGGCACCCCGACCGGCCAACCGGTGGCCAGGACGTAGGTTGGGCCCATGTCCGACCCTGCTGCCCCCGCCCCCGCGTCCGCCGACGACGTGCTGCTCGTCCACGACGCCGACGGCGTGCGGCTGCTCACGCTCCACCGGCCCGACGCGCTCAACGCGTTCAACCAGGCGCTCTGGTACGCGGTGGCCGAGCAGCTCGAGGACGCCATGGCCGACGACGCGGTCAAGTGCGTCGTGCTGACCGGCACCGGCCGGGCGTTCTCGGCCGGGCAGGACCTGGGCGAGATGGCCGACCCGTCGGTCTTCGCGGGCCAGGAGCCCGGGTACCGCCGGCTGATGCCGGTCGTGGAGGCGTTCAACAAGCCGCTGCTGGCCGCCGTGAACGGGGTCGGCGTGGGGATCGGCCTCACCATCCTGCTGCACTGCGACCTGGTGCTGATCGCCGAGTCGGCCCGGCTCAAGGTGCCGTTCCTGAGCCTGGGCGTGACCACCGAGGCGTCGGCCAGCCTGCTGATGCCGGTGGCCATGGGCCGCCAGCGCGCCATGGAGGTCCTGCTCACCGAGCCGTGGATCGACGCCCACCAGGCCGTGGCCGACGGTCTGGCCCTGCGGGTCGTCCCCGACGACGAGCTCCTGGACCGGACCATGGACCTGGCCCGCCACATCGGCACCCTCCCCCTGGCCCCGCTCGTGGCCACCAAGGAGGTCGTCCGAGACGCCCGGGCAGACGCCGTACGGCTGGCCCGCGGCCGGGAGGACGCAGCCTTCGAGCGGCTCGTCGCCGGGATGCTCGACGGGACCTAGCCCACCCACAGAATGCTCAGCACCGTGGGCGCTGAAGGTGCGAATCGCCCCACAACACGATCTACTACTAGGAGGTGTTCTGAGATGCTGACCCCGCTCCTCCAACGTCATGCTGCTCCGCGTGTCCTCTGCGCCTGGATCGTCGTCGTGCTGGTGTCGTCGGCCCTGACCTTCTCGCCGTCGACCTCTCCTGCAGGTGCTCTCACGACTGCGCCCGGCGGTTTCAACGCCATCAATCCGACGCGCGCCCTCGACACCCGCAACGGCGGCGGCTGCATCAACGGCGCCCGAGACTTGACCCTTGCGGGGCTCTTCGGTGTCCCGACCGACGCAGCC
>CAIYXG010000495.1 GCA_903930035.1 uncultured Actinomycetes bacterium
CGAGCCGGCCCGCCACCGCGGGGGACCCCGCGGCGGGTGCCCTCCCTGCGGTCCTGTCCGGAATCCGGGGTGGTTGCGCAGGCGCGCACCCCGGTTGCGGGCACCTGTCTCCTCCCCGACCCGAGGAGGACGACATGGACACCACCGGTATCTGGCTCACCCGCAAGGAGGTGGAGGCCCGCTTCGGCACGAGCCGCGAACGCATCCGCCGCGCCCAACGGGCCGGGAAGCTCACGAGCGCCCGGCCCCGCGGCGAACACCCCAACGCGGAGGTTGAGTACCTCCTCGAGGACCTCATCGCCGCCGGCATGGTCGTCATCGACGAGGCGCCCGCAACATCGGCCGGACCGGGCGCCGAGGAGGTGCTCCGGGCGAGGGTCGCGGACCTCGAGACCCAGAACGAGCGGCTCCTCCGCATGCTGGAGGCCGCCCTGGGCAGCGCCCGCCCAGAGGGCCGTTGACGGGCCCCGGTCCGGCGGCGGGGTTGTCGGCGGAACGGGTCCCCGTCGGCCACCGGCGGGTCGGCCCCCGTCCGCTCCCTCCGGCGCCCGGTCGCGCGGCTCACCGCTCGGTCACCCGTCCTGCCCGTTGAAGGTCAGCGGGACTGCTGCCACGCTCGCGGGGTGAAGCCCGAGCGTCTGATGACCCCCGACCAGCTCATGAAGTTCCTCGTGCGCACCGGCCGCTGGCACTGGGACATGGACGGGGACAGCTTCGAGCAGTCGCTCTCAGAGCGGGGCCGTTGCCTCGGCAGGTGGCCCGACAGGTGCTCGCGGCCTGCGGACCACATCGTGTTCCGCCATTCGGGCCACACCGGCTCCGAGTCGTTCCCGGTCCCGCAGTGCACCGATCACGCCGGGCCGGACCCCGAGATCACCTGGGAGGACGGCGCGTGGGACTGGTTGCGGCGCTCCCACTGGGAGGGCTCGCAGGGTGGGCGTTCCGGGTCTCAGGTGACGGGGCCGAGTTCGTAGGGTCGGCGCCCCTGGTAGCCGTCGACCGGTGCGCCGTAGCGGGCGGTGGAGCCGGCGGCGTCACCCTGGCAGTCAGCTCTGGTGACTCAGTCGGTGGCTGGTGCCGTGTTCACGCGGCGGGCGACCCACCAGGGGATGGGCAGTACGACGAGACCGAGCAGGTCCCACCGGTCCTGATAGAGCGTGACCGGTCTGAGCGGGGGGATGCCTTGACCGGTCACCAACGATCCGAGCGCCCTCGGCGGCCACAGGGCTGCACCCACCGCCGGGCGGTACATGTCCGCCGCCGGGCCCCACAGCTTGGCCAGGGCGAACACGATGCCGACGACGAGGGCCGTCACCGCGGTCGCGGAGGGGGGTAGCTCCCAGGGGCGTCGGCGGGCTGCCCACCGGGCGGCCTCGGCGAGGCTGACGAGCAACAGCGGGAAGTAGATCGGCCCGGCGAAGTCCGAGAGCTTCCCCGACACGCTGCCCGGAAAGTAGGGCTTGAGCACGAGGTCGTTGATGAGGACCACGAGGAGGGCGACGAGTGCCACCGGGTGGAGGAGAAGGTCTCCCGGCACCCGGTGGCCTCCTGGCCGCTCGTTGATCACCGGGGCGCGCCCGCCCCGGCGGGCCAGGCGTGGCGAGCGCCCCGTCGGCTCACTGGATCGCGAAGAACTTCTGGTCCTTCTTCGCGTCGAGGGTGAACACGGACTGGCCCAGGAGGACGGAGCCGTTGACCGCGTCCGCCGGCACCTCGAACACGAGGGCGCCGGTGACTGTGACGCCGGGTTGGAGTTGGGCCAGCGGATCGATCTCGTTGGGAATGTCAGCAACGATCGCCGTGTCGATGGCGACGCCGCTGGGTGGCAGCAGCGAGAGCTTCACGTTGGTGAAGGCGGCGGCCGGCTGGTCGCTCTTGTTCGTGATCGAGACGTTGACGAGGACGAACTGATTCCCGGGGTCCGGCTTGATGAACTCGTTGCCCTGGGCGACGGTGGCGTCGGCGTTCAGCTCCGCCGAGTCGACCTTCACATCCCAGCCCTTGGCGACCTCCACGGCGGTGCCGACAGGGATCGGC
>CAIYXG010000496.1 GCA_903930035.1 uncultured Actinomycetes bacterium
AACTCATCGCTCCGATCGCGATGGACGAGGGGTTGCGGTTCGCGATCCGTGAGGGTGGTCGGACCGTGGGTGCGGGCCGGGTCACCAAGATCCTCAAGTAGCCCCGACCGTCACCGACCGCCAGGTGGTCCTCGTCGCCGCGGGCCGGCGCCGAGGACCACCGGCTTGCCCCTGCGGCGGGCCGCCGACCACACTTGACCCCCGGCCGACGGGGCCGACTTCCAACAGGACGGAGCAGGCAATGGCCTCCGACAAGCGAGTCCACGTGACGCTCGAGTGCACCGAGTGCAAGCGTCGCAACTACATCACCAACAAGTCCAAGGTGAACGACCGCGAGCGCATCGAGCTCAAGAAGTACTGCCGCTGGGACCGCCGGCACACGCTCCACAAGGAGACGCGCTGACCGGTCCCTCGCCGGCCCGAGGGCCGGTCGTCGAGGCACCCAGGACGGAGGGCACCCGGCCGGGTGCCCTCGCCGCGTCCGGGCCTGCGTGGCCCGCCGTCGCACCGTACGTCTAACGTAGGACGTCTGAGTCGTCCGGACCCGGTGCGTCCGACCGGTGCGGCTCGGCGATGTGCACACATCCGAGGGCAGTGGCTCAATTGGTAGAGCACCGGTCTCCAAAACCGGCGGTTGGGGGTTCGAGTCCCTCCTGCCCTGCTCGGTCCGTGCACCGGGGAGGTCCCGGCAGCACGGTGTTGTTCAGAGAGACAGAGGCAAGCAGTCATGGCGATGAACCGTGAGCAGAAGCGGGCGATGCAGAAGGCAGGACAGGTCGGCGCCGACGGCGCACCGACTGCCGCGCCCCGCGACCGCCGCGCCGCCGCCCAGCAGCGGGTGCAGGGCGAGCGCACCCGCCCCGTCGAGTTCGTCAAGGAGGTGCGGGCCGAGCTCCGCAAGGTGTCCTGGCCCACCCGCCAGGAGGTCCTCCGGTACTCGATGATCGTGCTCGTCGCCCTGGCCGTCTTCACCGCCCTGGTGTTCGCGCTCGACGTCGTCTTCGGCGACTTCTTCAAGAACCTGTTCGACGTGGGGACCACCACCACGCCCACCAGCCTCGGCGCCCTCGGCGCCACCCTCTCCTGACCACGCCCGCCCGCCCCGCCACCGACCCCCGCCCCGCCACCGAGGAACCACGTTCATGACTGACGACACCACCACCGACACCGCCACCACCGACGCCGGCCTCGCCGCCGACGTGCCCGCCACCGGGCCCGAGGCCGAGACCCCCGAGGCCGAGACCGCCACCGGCTGGACCTCCGAGTGGGTGAAGGACGAGGACCTCGAGGCGCAGGCCGCCGAGGAGGCCGCCGCGGAGGAGGCTGCGGCCCAGCCCGCCCCCAAGGTCGAGTCGCCCTACGACCGTCCCGGCCGCTGGTACGTGCTGCACACCCAGTCCGGCTACGAGAACAAGGTCCGCCAGAACCTGGAGGCCCGCACCCGCTCCATGGGCATGGAGGACCGCATCTTCGAGGTCGTCATCCCGATGGAGGACGTCACGGAGTTCCGAGGCGGCAAGAA
>CAIYXG010000497.1 GCA_903930035.1 uncultured Actinomycetes bacterium
CGGTTGCGCACCGGGAACCGCCAGGGCGCCGCCGCGGTGCCGGGCGGCACCTCGGAGAGCACCACGCCGCGTGCGGCCACCTTCGCGCACAGCTCCCGGTTGGCCCGCGGGCACGGTGCGTCGAGCCCGCTCCCCACGACAGCGGCCACGGCCCCCGCGGCCACGGCGCCCCGGTGCGCGGCAGCGTCGATGCCGAGGGCCAGGCCCGACACCACGCAGACGCCCGCCGCCGCCAGGTCGTGGCCCAGGTCCCGGGCCACCTGGCGGCCGTAGGGGGTCGACCGACGGGTCCCCACGACGGCGACCCGGGGCCGCACCAGCACGTCGGGGCTGCCCAGGTGGAAGAGCACGACGGGCGGGTCGGGGTCGTCCACCAGCACCTGGGGGTAGCCGGGCGAGCCCAGGCAGCTGACCCCCACCCCGAGGGTCCGGCACCGGTCCCAGAGCCGGCCCGGGTCCGGCGCCGAGGCCACCCACCGGTCGGCCAGCCCGACCGGGACGGAGGCCGACGCGGGCAGCCGGCCGGCACACAGCCGGGCCCAGACCTCGGCCGGGGCCCCGAGCGACAGCAGCCAGCGGAGCCGGGCGGGACCGACCTCCTCGAGCGACGCGAGCGCGGCGACGTACGCCTCCATCGGGAGCGTGGCCGTCATGGCGCCACCGCACCGGCCAGGTCGGCGGAGCGCAGCAGCACCGCCGCCGACACCAGCTCGTCGCCGAGCGGCGGCTCCTCCCCCGCCAGGTCGGCCAGGGTGAGCGCGACGGCCCGCACGCGCTCGGCACCGCGGACCGTCAGGGCGCCCTCGGCCAGCAGCTCCCGGAGGTACTGGCGCGCCGGTGCGGCGAGCGGCGCCCACTGCTCCAGGGCGGCGCCCCGCAGCTGACGGTTGTGGGCCACGCCGCGTGCGGCCGCCCGCGACCGGGCCGCGACGACCCGCTCGCGGACGCAGCTCGACGGCTCCCCACCCGCACGTGCGGCACCGAGGACCTCGTCGGCCTCGGGCGGGTCGACGAAGAGGCGCACGTCGAAGCGGTCGAGCAGCGGGCCCGAGAGGCGGCGCAGGTAGCGGGCCACCTGCGCCGGGGCGCAGGCGCAGCGGCCCCAGCGGCCGACCCCGCACGGGCACGGGTTGGTGGCGGCCACCAGCAGGAACGACGCCGGGAGCTCCACGCTCAGCCCGGCCCGTGCCACCCGGACCACTCCTGACTCCAACGGCTGACGGAGCGCGTCGAGGTGGCTCGGGGGGAACTCGCCGAGCTCGTCGAGGAACAGGACGCCGCCCGACGCACGGCTGATCTCGCCGGGGCGGAGGTGGCCCGACCCGCCACCCACCAGCGCCACCAGGGAGGCGGTGTGGTGCGGTGCGCGGTACGGCGGGCGGACCGCGAGCCCTTCGCCGCGCCGCGACTCGCCCGACGCCGACCGCACGCGGGCGACCTCGAGCGCTGCTGCAGGGTCCAGGTCCGGGAGCACGCCGGGCAGGCGCTCGGCCAGCATGGTCTTGCCGGCCCCCGGCGGACCGACGAGCAGCAGGTGGTGGCCGCCGGCGGCAGCGACCTCCAGGGCCTGCCGGACCAGCAGGTGCCCGCGGACGTCGGCCAGGTCGGGCGCCGGGCCCGCCGGCGGGACGGGCGGCGGCGCGTCGAGGACGGGCCACGGCGCGTCGCCCCGGAGCACCTGCACCAGCTCGCCCAGGTCCCGGACCGACCGGGACGCCGGCCGCACCGTGGCCGCCTCGGCCAGGTCGTCGGGCGCGACCACCGGCACGGAAGCACCCACGGCGTCGACGAGCGGGACGACGCCCACGACGGGCCGCAACGACCCGTCGAGGCCGAGCTCGCCGACGAACGCCAGGCCGTCGGCCGAGCCGGCGGGCAGCTGCTCGTCGGCCAGGAGGAGCGCGACGGCGATCGGCAGGTCCAGGCCGGCGCCGGCCTTGGGCAGGTCCGTCGGCGCCAGGTTCACGGTCACCCGGGAGCTGCTCGGGAACCTGAGTCCGGCGGACGCGAACGCGGCGCGGACCCGGTCGCGGGCCTCGCGGCACGAGGCGTCGGGGAGCCCCACGAGCGTGAACGTGGGCAGTCCCTGGCCCACATGGACCTCGACGTGGACGGTCCGGCCGTGGACGCCCACGAGCGTGGCGGAGGGAACGGTCGCCAGCACGGCGCCTCCCGGGTGGTCGACGGGGGCAGCAGAGCCGCTGCGAGCGCCCCGGCCGGAGCGGCCGACGGGACGTCCTCGCACCGTAGGCCGGACCTGCGACACGCGGGCGGCGACCGGCCGGGGAGCGGTCCCCTGCGGCGCGGGGCCATACTGGCGGCATGGGCCTCAACCCGCACCACCAGCACCGTCGGTCCCCGTGGGACTTCGTGTTCGTCGGCGCCGCCGTCGTGGTGGCGGCCGGGCTGCTGGCGTGGGCGTTCCTGGGCTGAGCCGTGACGGACTACACCGCGACCGCCGACTGCGACGTGCGGCGCGTCCAGCCCTACGAGGCCCGTAAGACCTACGTGTGCCCGGGCTGCACCCGTGACATCCCGGCGGGGACCGGGCACGTCGTCGCCGTGCCCAAGGACGCGCCGGACCTGCGGCGGCACTGGCACCGGGGCTGCTGGGACCGGCGGCTCACCAGGGGGCCGCGGCGCTGACCCGCCCGAGGGCGGGCACGGCCGGTCAGTGGGCGCCGGCCACCTCGACGCGCACCCCGGAGGGCACCTCGGGGCCCTCGGGCTCCCACACGTCGCGCGAGCGGTCGACCCCGCCCACGTAGAACTGTTCGCACCAGCGCCGGTACTGCATGATCGGGCCGTCGTCGGCGGACAGCGCCGGGACCGGCACGTAGGCCTTGTTCTCCCAGAGCTCGACGTCCTCGACGGTGCGCTCGTGGATCTCCTCGATGAACGCCCGGCCCAGGTTGTTGGTCGACTCGGCGTCGCCGGTCGAGCGCACCAGGAAGCTGAACCGGAGCTCGCAGGCGCCCTCGTCGACCGGGGTGGCACAGCCGAGCAGCAGGGTGTCGACCAGGCCGGTGAACCAGGTGGCCGCCATGCCGGGGCCCCAGACGTCGGTGTCGATGTGCCCCTCGGCGGTGCCCTGCGGGGTCGGGAACCCCTGCGTGATGCGGATCTTGGCGACGGGGCCGGAGGTGTCGTAGGAGTCCACCTGCGGGGGCTCGGGCCGGACGTCGGCGGGGTCCTCGGCCATCGCGAGCTGGTACTCCAGCAGGTGCGCCTGGATGTGCGCGGCGTCGACCTGCGTCTCGGCGATCTCCTGCCAGTGGCAGCCAAGGGAGTAGTGCTTCCGGAAGACGTCGCTGAACTCGCCGGTCCCGGCGAACTCGGGCAGCTCAGGGAGCTCCCAGGCGGGCGGCTCGCCGTCAGGGTGGTACCAGGCGAACAGGCAGCCGTTGCGCTCGACCACCGGGTAGGTCCGCACCTGTGCCTTCCTGCTGGTCCGGCTCGAGTAGGGCACGTCGGTGCACTGGCCCTCGGCGTCGTACTTCCAGCGGTGCAGCGCGCAGCGGATCTCGCAGCCCTCCACGGAGGCGCGGTGGCCCAGGTGGGCGCCCATGTGGGGGCAGAAGGCGTCCCAGACGTGGGCCGTGCCCTCCTCGTCGCGCCAGAGCACCAGGTGCCGACCGAAGTAGAAGGCCGGCTGCGAGGTCCCGGCCGGGACCTCGTCGCTCCAGGCCACCTGGAACCAACCCAGCGGGATTGGCATCGGGTACTGCCTCAAGATCCACCTCCCGCACGTGTGTGACTGAGACGTCCGCTCCCGGCGAGTGTACCGACGCACCCCCGTCCCGACAATGACCTAGGACAATATTGTCGTGAATTCAGAATGCCTCTTCGACGACGTGCACCCGGCCCCCGACCACGGCGACCACGTCGAACCGGACCCGCGAGGGCCGCCCGCCGGGGAGCACCGCCGGCACCCGGGCGGCGAGCCACTCCCCCGCCAGGCGCCGGAGCCGCCGCTGCTTCGCCGGGCCGACGGCCTCGAGCGGGGAGCCGAACCGCACCGAGGAGCGGGTCTTGACCTCCACCACGGCGACCTCGGTGCCCCGGCCGTCCGGCAGTGCACGCACGGCGACCAGGTCCAGCTCGCCGGCCGGGCAGCGCCAGTTGCGGTCCACCACCTGGTACCCGTGCGCCGCGTACCAGGCGGCCGCCCGGTCCTCGCCGAAGCGGCCGAGCGCCAGATGGTCGTGCCGGGCCACGTGGCCCACCTCCGTGCGCCGGGGCGCGACAGGTCGGAGGGGGAAGCAGTGCGGGAGGGACGTTCAGGGCGGCGGGTGCCGCCCGGCTCAGTCCCGGAGCTCCTTGATGCGGGCGGACTTCCCCACCCGGTCACGGAGGTAGTA
>CAIYXG010000498.1 GCA_903930035.1 uncultured Actinomycetes bacterium
CAGAACATCAAGTCGGCCAAGCGGATGGTGGAGCGCCGCCGTCCGCAGGTGTGGGACGTCCTCGAGGAGGTCATCAAGGAGCACCCGGTGCTCCTGAACCGTGCCCCCACGCTGCACCGGCTGGGCATCCAGGCCTTCGAGCCGATCCTGGTCGAGGGCAAGGCCGTCCAGGTCCACCCGCTCGTGTGCACGGCCTTCAACGCCGACTTCGACGGCGACCAGATGGCGGTCCACCTGCCGCTCTCCGCCGAGGCCCAGGCCGAGGCCCGCGTGCTGATGCTGTCGGCGAACAACATGCTCAGCCCGTCGAACGGCCGTCCGCTGGTCACCCCGACCCAGGACATGATCATCGGCGCCTACTACCTGACCGAGGAGCGCTCGGCCGGCCGTGAGCGTCCCCGCGTGTTCCGCCGTCTGGAGCAGGTCGAGCGTGCGCTCGCCCTCACGCCCGAGCAGGGCGGCCTGACGCTGCACGAGCCGATCGAGTACCGCGGCGAGGAGTACCCCGAGCTGGTGGCCACCCCGGCCAACGGCGTCGCGGCGACCTACCACACCACGACCGCCGGCCGGCTGCTGTTCAACGCGGCCCTCCCCGACGGCTACCCGTACCACAACGCCCCGGTGCGCAAGAAGGAGATGGGCGACATCGTCGACCACCTCGCCATCGAGTTCCCGAAGGCCGTCGCGGCC
The DNA here is from genome assembly GCA_903930035.1 of uncultured Actinomycetes bacterium. Lineage (GTDB taxonomy): Bacteria > Actinomycetota > Acidimicrobiia > Acidimicrobiales > Microtrichaceae > CAJANQ01. The sequence continues at coordinate 691 of CAIYXG010000498.1, forward strand.
CGGTCGCTCGACGCCATCAAGGCGCTCTGCTTCAACTACGCCATGCGCTCGGGCCTGACCGTCTCGATCGACGACGTCCAGACCCCGCCGTCCAAGGGCGAGATCCTCGACAAGCACGAGAACGAGGCCGACAAGGTCGAGAAGCAGTTCCGGCGCGGCATCATCACCGACGGCGAGCGCAAGCAGAAGGAGGTCGAGATCTGGACCATGGCCACCGCCGAGGTGACGCGGGCCATGCAGGAGACCCTCAAGGCGCGTGCGTTCAACCCCATCGACATGATGGTCGGCTCCGGCGCCCGAGGGAACATGACCCAGGTCCGTCAGATCGCCGGCATGCGCGGCCTCGTGGCCAACCCCCGTGGCGACATGATCCCCCGCCCGATCAAGTCCAACTTCCGTGAGGGCCTGTCGGTGCTGGAGTACTTCATCGCCACCCCGGGCGCCCGGAAGGGTCTGGTCGACACCGCCCTCCGGACCGCCGACTCGGGCTACCTGACCCGTCGCCTCGTCGACGTGTCCCAGGAGCTCATCATCAACGACCGCGACCCGTTCGCCGAGGGCGGTCCGGTCCGGTCGATCGTCGTCGACCAGGTCGTCCCCGACACGGCGGGCAAGCGCTCCCACCTCGAGACCCGGCTGCTCAGCCGGACCCTCGCCGAGGACATCACGCTGTCGGCCGACGTCGAGCTGGCCGACGGGCGCGTGCTCGCCAAGGGCACCAAGCTGTCCAAGGGCACCCTCGTCGGCGAGGACGAGATGGCGGCGCTCCGCGACGACCCCGAGGTCAGCGAGGTCCGGGTGCTGTCGCCCCTGACCGACGAGTCCGAGTTCGGCATCTCGGCCGCCAGCTACGGCACGTCGCTGGCCACCGGCAAGCTCATCGAGCCCGGCGAGGCCGTGGGCGTCATCGCCGCCCAGTCCATCGGCGAGCCCGGCACCCAGCTCACCATGCGGACCTTCCACACCGGTGGTGTGGCCGGCGCCGCGGGCGACATCACCGGCGGCCTGCCCCGCGTGGTGGAGCTGTTCGAGGCCCGGACCCCCAAGAACAAGGCCGTGCTGGCCCGTTCGTCGGGCGTCGTCCGGATCGACGACGAGGACTCCAAGGTCTGGACCGTCACCGTGGTCGGCGACGACGGCTCGGAGGAGCCCTACTCCATCGAGCGTGAGCGCCGCCTCGAGGTCAAGGACGGTGACGAGGTCACCGCCGGCGACCCCCTCGTCGAGGGTGCCCGCGACCCTAAGGAGCTCATGGAGATCAAGGGCGTCCGTGCGGTCCAGCAGTACCTGGTGGACGAGGTCCAGCGCGTCTACCGCGACCAGGGCGTGTCGATCCACGACAAGCA
>CAIYXG010000499.1 GCA_903930035.1 uncultured Actinomycetes bacterium
CGTCCCGACCGTCATCGACGAGCAGTTCCGGAAGGAGATGCTCGTCGTCCCGGCGGCGGCGGGCGTCGCGGTCAGCGGGCTGAGCGTGGCCGTGGCGACGACGGCGGCCACGGCGCCGGCCAGCAGCTTGCGCAGCCGCGGTGCTCGTCGGACGGTGGGGACAGTGTCGGTGTGCATGGTCGGTTTCTGCAGAGGGGGGTGGGGGACGAGACCGTGCCGGTCCCGAGTGACGTCACGCAGAGTGAAACGAAGATTCCTCGTTCCGTGAAGGGGGCTACCCCCCGAGTGGTTCTGCCTAGGGCGGGTGGAAGCCCCTATGGCAAAGGGCACACCGTCCTGCGGGGGCGTGCCGGCGGGTCCGACTGATGGTCACGCTCGGTGGTCGTCCCACTCTGTTCAGCGGTCAATGTGGGAGTGACTCCCGCCCTGGCTCGGGGCCGGCCGCGGGTAGGTGGCGGGACGGGGCCCGTCCCGCCGGCGGCTACCTTCCTGCCGATGCTGCGGGCGCCCACACAGCCGACGGGGACCGGTCCGACCGGCGGGCTCGGCCCCGTCGACGGTCCCGACATGGCGCTGCCCGGGTCGCAGCAGCTGGTGCCGGTGCTGCTCGGGCTGCTGCTGGTCGTGTGCCTGGTGGGGCTCGGCGTCGCGCTCGTGGTGCGGGCGCGCCGCGCCCGGCGCACGGGCCGGAAGGGGCGTCCCACCGCTGCCGTCTCGTTCGCCGTGGTCGCGGTCCTCGCCGGCGTGCTGGCGTTCGTCAACCTGCCGCCGCGGTTCTTCGTCCCCGAGTTCCCGGCCCTGCCGCGCCTGTTGCCGGAGCAGGCGTTCTTCTACCGGCAGGTGTCCGACCTGCCCGTGTCGCCCCAGAGCGCCGCGTGGGTCGCGTCGCAGCAGGACCTGCCGCTCATGGCCGGCTTCGGCGGCACGGTGGTGGGCGGCTCGGTGGACGGCGTGCCCTTCAACCCCGTCGACGCCGCGACCCCCCGGGTGGTCGTGAACTACACGATGTTCCCGCAGACCTCTCCCAAGGACCCGGTCCCGATGGCCGACCCGGCCTACATCGAGACCATGCCGCGCTACGCCTACGACCAGCACTACGTGGCGGTGGACCTGGACGCCGGGACCATGTGGGAGCTCATCAACGTGCGCAACTGGTTCGGCCGCTGGGAGGCGGGGTCGGGCGCCGTGTGGGACCTGGACACGCTCACCTACCCCACGGGCTCCACCACGGCGTCGGGCCTGCCGCTGCTGCCGGGCAGCATCAACTTCGACGAGGTCGCGGCCGGGTCGGTCGACCACGTCGTGCTCTTCACCAGCCCGGTCTCCCGGTCGTTGCAGCACGTGTGGCCGGCGCGGGGCACCGACGGTCGCGACGCGGCGCCGACCGCCATGCCGCAGGGCGCGTGGCTCCGGCTCAAGCAGGGCACGGACCTGTCCCGGCTCGGTCCCCAGGCCAAGGTCGTGGCCCAGGGCCTCCAGCGCTACGGCATGGTCCTGTCCGACACGAGCGGCGGGAACATGGCGCTGAGGGGCGTGCCGGACGCCCGCTGGGACGACGCCGACCTGGCGACGCTGCAGACCATCTCTGCCTCGGACTTCGAGGTCGTCGACACGTCCGGGATCAAGGTGGCCGACGACTCGATGGAAGCCGTCCCGCGGCCCGGCTGACGTGGCAGCACCGCTGATCCTCCTGCCGCCCTCGGAGGGCAAGGCCGACGGCGGCTCGGGCGCGCCGTGGGCGCCTGGCACCATGGCGGTCGACCTCGACGAGTCCCGCGAGCGGGTGCTCGACGCGCTCGTGAGGACGGCGCGGTGGTCGGCGGCCCGCCGTCAGCAGCTCCTGGGCGTGAAGGGTGCGGCCCTCGCCGCCGCCACCGCCGCCAACGCGTCGGTCCGGACCTCGCCCACCCTTCCCGCGGTCGAGCGCTACACGGGCGTGCTCTACGACGCGCTGGACGTCGGCTCGCTCCGTGCCGCCGAGCGTCGTCGTCTCGACCGGAGCGTGCTCGTGGTCTCGGGCCTGTGGGGGCTGGTCGCGCCGTCGGACCCGCTGCCGGACTACAAGCTGAAGATGGGGGCCACGCTCCCCGGGCCCGGGAAGCTCCAGACGTTCTGGGCGCCGTCGTGCACCGACGCGCTCCTCGGGCGCGTCGGTCCGGGGCGGGGGGCTGCCGTGGTCTGGAACCTGCTGCCGGTCGAGCACGACGCGGTCTGGCGCCCGCCGGCCGGGTTCGCGCAGTACCGGGTCAAGTTCCTGGAGCGGCGCCCGGACGGCTCGCTGGTCGCCGTGGCCCACTGGAACAAGCTCTTGAAGGGCGCCCTCGTGCGGTGGCTGCTGGCGCACCCCTCGGCCGGCCCCGAGGACCTGGGGGAGTGGGACCACCCGCTCGGGTACCGGCTGGACCCTGCCCGGACCGAGCGCGGTCCTGGGGGCACCACGCTGGTGCTCGTCCAGGTCTGACGCCCGTCGCCCTAGGGTCGGTCCCCAACAGTCCCCAACAGGGAGGTGCGCGATGCCGCGACTGCGCGAAGTGTCCAGGTCCGAGGCGCCCGAGGTGGCACAGGGTTGGTACGACCTGCTCTTCGGCGAGGGGGTCGACCCCGTCGCCACGCCCGGCACGGCGACGGGCACCCCCGGGACGTGGTGGACCGTCATGGCGCTCGTCCCCGACGTGTTCCGGCACGCCACCGACGGCCTGCTCCTCTACCGGTCGCCCGCCCGCTCGCTCGACCCGCGCCTGCGCGAGCTGGGCCAGCTGCGGCTGGGGTGGACCACGCAGAGCCGGTTCGTCTTCAGCCAGCACTGCAAGGCGGCCCGCACCGACGGCGTGCCCGAGGAGCAGATCGCCGCCATCGGGCACTGGTCCGCGGCCGGCTGCTACTCGCCCGCCGAGCGCGCCGTGCTGGCGTTCACCGACGGGCTCGTCCTGGAGCACGGCCGCATGGCGGACGGCGTGGTCGACGCGCTCAAGGAGCACCTGACCGACGAGCAGGTGCTGGAGCTCGCCTACATCCTCACCATGTACCTGCAGCACGCGGTGATGTCCCGCGCCCTCCGCCTGGAGTTCGACGACGTGGACGACCCCGTCGCCGAGGTCCCGGCCCCGGACGGCGACCCGTTCCTCCGCATCGGGCCGCCCGACCGCGGCGGACGCGCGTAACCTGCGGCCCGTCCGCCCTCTCAGGAGCACCGTCATGGCCGAGTACGCACCGTCCCCGTGGGAACCCATTGCCGAGCACGTCGAGCAGTACCTCTCGACCGGCGGCCAGGAGGGCGGTGTCTGGATGGACGCCCCGTGCATCGTCCTGGAGACGACCGGGGCGAAGTCCGGCAGCACCCGGCGCACCCCGCTCATCCGTGTGCGGGTGGGCGACGGCTACGTCGTGATCGGGTCCATGGGCGGCGCCCCCACCAACCCGGCGTGGGTGCACAACCTGCGGGCCAACCCCGGCGTCGCGGTGTACGACATGGCGGACCGCCACGAGCTGGTGGCCCGCGAGGCCGAGGGCGACGAGAAGGCGGCGCTGTGGGCGGAGGCCACGAAGGTCTGGCCCGACTACGACGCCTACCAGGCGGGCACCGACCGGGTCATCCCGCTGTTCGTCTGCGAACCGGCCTGAGCCCCGCGCCACCCCGCCGTGGCCCGCGGCCCCGGGGCGCGCGCCGCCGCTGACCCCGTCCGGGGGACCACACTGCGGGACATGGACCAGCGAGCGGGGGAGGACGTGCCCGGGCCGACGGCGCAGGACCGCGTGCTCGTCCGCCGTCTGGCCGCCGGCGCGGCCGCCTGCGCAGGCCTCACGGCGCTGCTCTACGTCCTGGCCGTGCGCACCCGCACCGGCCAGCAGGTGGACGAGGCGGTGCTGCGCGGCGCGGTGCAGGTGTTCGGCGGCGTCCGCTGGTCGCCGACCGGTCGCATCGAGCGCGTGAGCGTCGTCTCCGTCGGGCTGTGCGCGGCGTTCGTCGTCGGCGTGGCCCTCGTGCGCGGCCGGCCCCGGCTGGCGGCGACGACGGCCGTCGTGGTGGGCGGGTCGCTGGTCACCGTCCAGGTCCTCAAGCGCGTCGTGCTGACGCGGCCGGACCTGGTCCCCACCGACTACGCGCTCGGCCGGGGCTCCTTCCCGAGCGGCCACACCGCGGTCGGCATGGTCCTCGCCGTCGCGCTCGTGCTCGTCCTGCCGCTCCGGTTCCGGCCGTGGGCCTGGGTCGTGGTCGGGCTGTTCGGCGCGACGTTCGGCGTGTCGACCGTCGTGGGCGCCGACCACCGGCCGAGCGACGTCGTGGCCAGCCACCTGGTCGTGCTGGCGTGGGTGCTGGCCGGTGCCGCGGTGCTGGTGGCGGCGCGGGGCAGCACCGACCCCGCCGACCCGCCGCCGTCGACGGTGCGCCTCCCGCTCGTCGTGCTCGTGGTGCCGGGTGCTGCGGCGGCGCTGGGTGCCGCGCTGGCCGCCGTCGTGGTGGTCGTGCTCGACCCGGCACGGACGGCGGCGCTCCGGGCCGCGTTCTTCGGGCTGGCCGTGCTCGCACTCTCCGCCGAGGCGGCGTTCGTCACGGCGCTGCTGCTGGTCGTGTTCCGGGCGGTCTCGCTCGACCCCCGGCCCGACGTGGCGCCGCCGGAGGGGCGTGCGCCCGACCCCGTCACCGGTCCGGTCGGCGCAGAGAGCGGGTGACGGGAATCGAACCCGCATGACCAGCTTGGAAGGCTGGGACTCTAGCCATTGAGCTACACCCGCGTGCCGTGAGGCAGCGCTGACGCTAGCGCGACGGGGTCAGGCGCCCGAGCTGCCGAACATCTTGGTCAGCTCGTCGTGGTCCATGCGGGCCGGCTCGGTCGTGGCGATGAAGTCGACGAGCAGTCCGGCGAACCGGCGCGGGTCCTCGCAGTGCGGGAAGTGCCCGCAGCCGTCCATGACCTCGAGCCGGCTGCCCGGGAGCATCTCGTGCGCCTCGTAGGCGTGGGAGACCGGGATCACCGGGTCGTGGTCCCCCCACACGACCATCGTGGGCAGGTGCTGGGCCAGGTAGAGGCGGTCGCGGGCCGAGACCCGCTGGCCCTTGACGTCGACCACGGCCCGCAGCGTGTGCAGGAACGCGTTCCGGGTGCGCGGGTCGATGAGCGAGGTGTAGGCCCGCCACATCTCCTGGGTCGCCGCACTCGGCTGCAGGCCGAGCTTGCCCGCCCACCCGGCCACGGTCTCGCCGACCGTCCGGTAGAAGGGCTGGAAGGCGATGGGGAGGACGGCGCCGACCCCGGGGGCGGCCAGGCCGCGCAGCACCGGCATGACCTCCTTGCCCAGTCCGCCGGCGCACACCAGGACGAGCCGCTCGCAGCGCTCCGGGTGCTGGTAGGCGAGCTGCATGGCCACGCCGCCGCCGAGCGACTGCCCCACGACGGTGGCCCGCTCGTGGCCGAGCGCCACCAGCAGGTCGCGCAGGAACCCGGCGTAGGCGCCGAGCGAGTAGTCGCCGCGCCACTTGTCCGAGCGGCCGTGGCCCGGCAGGTCGGGCGCCACGTAGGTCATGTACGGCGCCAGGTCGTCGAGGACCGGGACCCACGACGACGAGCTGCCGGCCATCCCGTGGATCAGCAGCACGACGGGACCCTCGCCGCCGGTGCGGTAGGAGATCTCGTGGCCGTGGACGGTGACCGTGCGGCGTTCCATCCGTCCACGGTACGCCGGTCGCGGCCGGGTTGTCCCAAGTTCCTCTTCGGAGGCGCTGCCCGGCCGGTCGGCCGGGTGCCCCGCAGTGGACGGCCGCCCGCCGTGCAGAGTCGGGACGGAGAGATTTGAACTCTCGACCCCCGGCTCCCAAAGCCGGTGCGCTGCCAGACTGCGCCACGTCCCGTGCCGGGCACCCTAACCGGGAGCGCCTCGGGGCCCGTGTGGGCGATTCATGGGCCGTCGGGGCCCCGCACTAACCTCGCCCGTCTGATGAAGAGCACGGTTGAGCCCGAAGAGGGCAACAAGGTCAAGGTCGTCGTCACGTTCTCCGAGGACGAGCCGGAGTTCCAGGCCGCGGTGGCCAAGACCTGGACGGAGATCGCCAAGCAGGTCCGGATCCCCGGCTTCCGGGCGGGCAAGGCCCCCCGCAAGATCCTCGAGAAGCAGCTCGGCGCCGACGCCGCCCGGCCGGACTCGCTCCAGGAGGCCATCCCCGAGTTCTACGCGCAGGCCGTCATCGAGCACGACGTGGACGTCATCGCCCCGCCGACCATCGACATCGAGGAGGGCGAGGAGTCCGGCGACGTCACCTTCTCCGCCGTCGTCGAGGTCCGTCCCACCATCGTGGTGGGCGGCTACAACGGCCTGCGGATCGAGGTGCCCTCGCCCGAGGTGCCCGACGACGAGGTCTCCGACCAGGTCGACCGCCTCCGGCGCCAGTCCGCCGAGCTCGGCGAGGTCGAGCGGGCGGCCGCCGACGGCGACTACCTGACCGTCGACGTCCTGGGCAGCCGCGACGGCGAGGAGCTCGACGGCCTGGTGGCCGACGACTACGTCTACCTGGTCGGCTCCGGTGCGATCACCCCCGAGTTCGACGCCCACCTCACCGGTGCGTCGGCCGGCGACACCGTGGAGTTCACCGCCGACCACCCCGACCCCGACGAGGACCCGGTCGACTTCAAGGTCACCGTCAAGGTGGTCAAGGAGCAGGTCCTGCCCGAGGTCACCGACGAGTGGGCCGCCGAGGTCTCGGAGTTCGAGACGTCGGCCGAGCTCCTCGACGACATCCGCACCCGCCTGGCCACCGACCGTGAGTCGCAGACCCGCGGCTCGGTGCAGGCCCGTCTGGGCACCGCCCTCGCCGAGCTGGTCGAGGAGGAGCCGCCCGCCGCGATGGTCTCCGAGGAGATGCAGGGCCGGCTGCAGTCGATGGCCCACCAGCTGTCGCACATGGGCATGCGGCTCGAGGACTACGTCCGGATCACGGGCCAGGACCCCGAGTCGTTCACGGAGTCGCTCCGCGAGGCGGCCGTCGAGGCGTCCAAGGTGGACCTGGCGCTGCGGGCCGTGGTCGCGGCGGAGGGCATCGAGGTGTCCGACGAGGAGCTCGACGAGCAGATCGAGAAAATGATCGAGGGGGCCGACCTGGAGCTCGCGGAGGCCCGGGAGAACCTGCAGAGCAACGGGCAGCTCTCGGCAGTACGCTCCGAGATCGCCAAGACGAAGGCGGTCGAGTGGCTGCTCGAGCGGGCAGAGGTGGTCGACGAGCACGGCAACCCGGTCCCGGCCGAGTACCTGACGGCCCCCGAGCCGGAACTGGTCCACGACCATGACCACGACCACGACCATGACCACGGTCATGACCACGACTGACCGACCCGAACCGCACCCAGGAGCACAGGTGGACCTCACCCCCCGGAACTACATGGTTCCCAACGTCATCGAGCAGACGAGCCGCGGCGAGCGCTACTCGGACCTGTTCTCCCGCCTGCTGCGCGAGCACATCATCTTCCTGGGCACGCCCATCGACGACACCGTCGCCAACCTGGTGTGCGCCCAGCTGCTGTTCCTGGAGTCGGAGAACCCCGACAAGGACATCAGCATCTACATCAACTCGCCGGGCGGCGACATCAACGCCCTGCTGGCCATCTACGACACGATGCAGTACATCCGGCCCGAGATCACCACGCTCTGCTTCGGCCAGGCCGCCTCGGCCGCCGCAGTGCTGCTGGCCGCCGGCACCCCGGGCAAGCGCCTGGCCCTGCCCAACGCCCGGGTGCTGATCCACCAGCCCTATGCACAGTCGGGCTACGCACAGGTCTCCGACCTCGAGATCGCCGCCAACGAGATCCTCCGCATGAAGGACGCCCTCGAGCAGATCCTGGCCCGCCACACCGGCCAGAGCCCCGAGCGCATCGCCACCGACACCGACCGCGACTACGTGCTCACCGCCGCGGAGGCCAAGGAGTACGGGATCATCGACGAGGTGATCGAGAACCGGAACGCGGTCGACAACACCGGCCCGATCGCCCCGATCGCCTCCTGACAGGCCGGTCGGCGGTATTCCCGGCCACGGGGGTGCCGATCGGCCACAATGGACCGGTCCCACCCCAAGGTGGGCCACGGTGACCGTTGGGGACGGTCCGGGCAGGGGCCCGGCGCCGCAGCCGTGGGCAGGACTGGTCCGGGGACGGACCCGGAAAGGGCAGGGAACGCGTGGCGAAGTTCGGTGAGGGCGGCGAGCTGCTGAAGTGCTCCTTCTGCGGCAAGTCCCAGAAGCAGGTCAAGAAGCTCATCGCGGGCCCGGGCGTCTACATCTGCGACGAGTGCATCGACCTCTGCAACGAGATCATCGAGGAGGAGCTCGCCGAGGCCGGCGAGTTCACCCTGGAGGAGCTGCCCAAGCCCCAGGAGATCTTCTCGTTCCTCGACGACTTCGTGGTGGGGCAGGAGCGCGCCCGCAAGATCCTCTCGGTCGCGGTCTACAACCACTACAAGCGGGTCCAGCACGGGCCGCGCAGCGGCACCGACGAGGTCGAGCTCTCCAAGTCGAACATCCTCATGATCGGCCCCACGGGCTGCGGCAAGACCCTGCTGGCGCAGACGCTCGCCCGCATGCTCAACGTGCCGTTCGCGATCGCCGACGCGACCGCCCTCACCGAGGCCGGCTACGTGGGCGAGGACGTCGAGAACATCATCCTGAGGCTGTTGCAGGCCGCCGATTTCGACGTGCGCCGGGCCCAGATGGGCATCGTGTACATCGACGAGATCGACAAGATCGCCCGCAAGACCGAGAACGTCTCGATCACGCGCGACGTCTCGGGCGAG
>CAIYXG010000500.1 GCA_903930035.1 uncultured Actinomycetes bacterium
GGTTGCCGGTGATGACGTCGAACTGGGCCGGGCTGCAGCCCTTGGCGAACCGGATCTCCGTCGTCCCGGCCGTCTGGACGGTGAAGGGCGAGAAGGTGGCCAGCGTCTGCGGCCACGCCACGCCGTTGCCGGGCATCGAGTAGATGACGGCGGCGGCGTTGATGGGGGAGCACAGCGGGCTGGCGACGTCGACGGTCAGCACGAACTCGAGCGGCGACGAGGCGTAGGTCCGGGTCATCGTGCCGGAGGAGATGGCCGCCGACGTGGGCACGCACGGGCCCTGGTCGGGCGACGCCACCTGCGTCACGGTCACCGAGTTGGTGGTGGTGGCCGACGGCGGCGCGACGGGGGGTGCGCAGGCGGCACCGATCACGAGCACGGCCCCCAGGACCGACAGCAGGGCCCGGGCGCGGAACGTAGGGGTGGTCATGGTGTGGCTCTCCCGCCTGAGGCCGAACCGGGGGGTTGCGGCAGGACGCAGCTCGTCCCGGCCGGCACGGTAGACGATCATGAACCCCGTTCGGGATGGACGTCCGGTCAGGTCTCTGACCGTGGTCGCGCCGGCCCGCTCCGTGGTCGGTGCGGGCCCGTCCTGCCCGGTCGGCGCTGACCCGCCCCCGACCGGGCCGGCGCGGCGCGACCTCTGTTCGCCCTCGTGACGGCGAGCGGGAAGAATGCCGCGGTCCGCCGCACCGGTGCGGGCCCCGTGCTCCGATGATCCGCGACCTCTACCGACTCCTCCGCTCCCACCTCGGTCCGTACCGGCTCGAGCTCACGCTGGTCCTGCTGTTCCAGGCGCTGCAGACCCTGGCCACCCTGTGGCTCCCGAGCCTGAACGCGCAGATCATCGACGAGGGCGTGGTGACGGGCGACACGGCACTCATCTGGAGCCGCGGCGCCGTCATGCTCGCCGTCGCCCTGGCCCAGGTCGTGTTTGCGGTCCTGGCCGTCTACGTCGGCTCCCGCGCCGCCATGGGTCTCGGCCGCGACGTCCGCGCCAGCCTCTTCCACGCGGTCAACGCCTACTCGGCGCAGGAGGTGGCGCACTTCGGCCCGCCCTCGCTCATCACCCGCATCACCAACGACGTGCAGCAGGTCCAGATGCTCGTGCAGATGTCGTGCACGATGCTCGTGGCGGCGCCGATGATGATCGTGGGCGGCGTGGTCATGGCGCTGCGCGAGGACCCCCAGCTGTCCGGGATCCCGCTGGTCGCCGTGCCGGTCATGGTGGTGCTGATCGCCGCCGTGGTGTCGCGCATGGTCCCGCAGTTCACGGTGATGCAGACCCGGATCGACCGGCTCAACCAGGTGCTGCGCGAGCAGATCACCGGCATCCGGGTGGTGCGGGCGTTCGTGCGGGAGCCCGACGAGGAGGCCCGGTTCGGCGAGGCCAACCAGCTCGTCACCGACGCCGCCCTCTACGCAGGCCGCCTGCAGGCCTTCATGTTCCCGATGGTGCTGCTGGTGCTCAACCTCTCGAGCGCCGCCGCCGTGTGGTTCGGGGCGCACCGGATCGCCGACGGCCAGCTGCAGATCGGCCAGCTCATCGCCTTCCTCAGCTACCTCATCCAGATCCTCATGGCGCTCCTGATGGTCACGTTCATGGTCGTGCTCGTCCCCCGCGCCGCGGTCTGTGCCGTCCGTATCCAGGAGGTGCTGGAGACGCCCACGACGGTCGCCGACCCGCCGGCGCCGGTGACGGGCCTGACCCGGGCCGGGTCCGTGGAGCTCGACGGCGTGGGGTTCCAGTACCCCGGGGCCGAGGCGCCGGTGCTGACCGGCGTCTCGTTCTCCGTCCGGCCGGGGCAGACCACGGCCGTGGTGGGCAGCACGGGGTCGGGGAAGACGACCCTGCTCGGCCTGGTCCCGCGACTGTTCGACGTCACGGCAGGCACCGTGCGGGTGGACGGCGTCGACGTCCGGGACCTGTCGCTGGCCGACCTGCGGGCGCAGGTCGGCCTGGTCCCGCAGCGGCCCTACCTGTTCTCCGGCACCGTCCGCTCCAACC
>CAIYXG010000501.1 GCA_903930035.1 uncultured Actinomycetes bacterium
CCGGGTCGACGTGCTGGGGGCGTCCGCCGAGGGCCGGTCGCTCGACGCCGAGCGGGTCGCGGTGCGGGCCACGGTGCTCGCGGTCGGCCGCGCGACGGTCACCGTGGCCGTGCGCCCGACCGAGGCGGACCGGGTCGCCGCGGCCGCCACCGCCGGCACCGCCGCCCTGGTCCTGGTCCGCTGAGGCTCAGGAGCCGGAGACAGCGACGTCGTCGACGAGCAGCGAGCAGCCGCCGCTGCCCCGGTTGACCCACTCGAAGTCGCCGCCGACCTCGCGCACGTCGAGCAGCAGGCGCTGGAGCGTCGACGCCACGGTCATCTCACGGAGCGGCTCGGCCAGCTCGCCATGACGGATCCGGACGCCGTCGGCCCCGACCGAGAAGTCGCCCGACACCGGGTTCACCCCGGAGTGCAGGCCGGCGAAGCTGGTGACCAGCAGGCCGTCGTCGACCGACGCGACGAGCTCGTCGAACGAGCGGGTCCCCGGGCTCATGACCAGCAGCTGCGGGCCGGCACCGGGCAGCGAGCGCACCCCCCGCACCGCCGAGCCGGTCGACCGGGTGCCGGTGCGGCGGGCCGTGTACGAGTTGTGCAGGAACCCCTGCAGGACGCCCTCGACCAGCAGCGGGTTGGGCCGGCACGCCAGCCCCTCGCCGTCCCAGGTCTCAGCCGCGAGCGACTCCGAGCGGGTCGGGTCGTCGACCAGCGTGAGCAGCGGCGACGCCACCTGCTCGCCCACCCGCTCGGCGAACGGGCTCCGCCCCTTGATGACCGACTCGGCCGACAGCATCCCGGCCACGATCCCGACCAGGCTCAGCGCCAGTCGGGGCTCGAGCAGGATGGTCGTGCGCATGGACCCGGGCTTGGTGGCACCGAGCAGCCGGACCGCCCGCTCCACCGCCTCGGCGGCGACCCGGTCCAGGTCGAGCTGGGCCGGGTCCACGGCGGCGTCGTACGCCCAGCCGGTCTGCGTCTCGTCGCCGTCGCGGGCGAGCGGCTGGGTCGACACCGAGCACGACGCACCCCGGTCCCCCACCAGGGTCCCGCTGGTCGAGGCGATCACGGTCTCGCCCCAGCCGTCGCCGAACGACGTGCTGCGGGCGTTGGTGACCCGGGGGTCGAGCGACCGGACCTTCGCCTCCAGCTCGAGCGCGAGCCGCACCTTCTCCTCGGCAGGGAGCGCCAGCACGGCGTCGGACCAGCCGTCCTGCACCACCGGGGCCACGCCGTCGGGCTCGGCCACGGCGTTCCACTCGTCGGGCTCGCCGAAGGCCACGTTGTCGCGGGCCTCGGCCAGGGTCTCGTGCAGGACCTCGGGGTCGAGGGAGCCGCAGTGGGCGAAGCCCTGGCGGCCGTCGCGCAGCACCCGCACGCCCGCACCGTTGGAGCCGGCCGAGGTGAGCGACTCGACCTGCCCGTCGTAGACCTTGACGGTCGTCGAGGTGGAGCGGCCGAGCACGACCTCGAGCTGCTCGCCCGGCTGCGCGGCACCGACCAGCTGCTGGGCCAGACGGGCCAGGTCCTCCGTGCCGGGAGCCAGGTGCGCGGCCACGTCAGCTGCCCGACAGCGTGACGTCGGCCACGGCCAGGGTGACGCCGCACGCCTCCCACGGGAAGTAGGTCAGGTCGGCCCCCACGGCCACGACGTCGGTGAGCATGCGCTGGAGCGTCGAGTTGATCGTGGCCTCGCGCACCGCGCCGGCCACCTCGCCGCCCGACACCATGACGCCCTCGACGCCGACCGAGAGGTCGCCCGACACGGGGTTCACCCCGGAGTGCAGGCCGGCGACCTCGTGGACCAGGAGCCCGTCGCCGACCTGGGCCAGCACCTGCTCGGGGGACAGCGCACCCGGCTGGACCTTGGCCACCCGCGGCCCGACGCCCGGCACGCTGCGGTGGCTGCCGCGCTGGGCCGAGCCGGTGGAGGTCGTGCCCATGGAGCGGGCCGTGTACGCGTTGTGCAGGAACCCCTGCAGCACGCCGTTGGCCACGAGCGGGACCTGGCGGCACGCCAGGCCCTCGCCGTCGAGGTCCGAGGCGGTGGGCGCGAGCGGGTCGACGGCGTCGTCGACCAGCGTGAACCCGGGCGCAGCCACCACCTCGCCGACGCGGCCGGTGAACGGGGACCGGCCGCGGGACACGGACTCGCCGGAGAGCATCTCGGTCACGAGCGAGACGAACTGCGAGGTCACGTACGGGTGGAGCACCACGGTGAGCCGCTCGCTGCGCGGCTTGGTGGCGCCCAGCATCCGCACCGCCCGCTCGACGGCCTCGGCCGCCGCGGCGGCGGGGTCCAGGTCCTCGACGGCGCGGCCCACGCTGAAGCCGAAGCCGGTGGTGGTGTCGTCGCCGTCGGACGCCAGGGACCACGCCCCCAGGAACGTCGACGTCTCGGCCCCGGCCGACCGGATGCCGGTGGACGTGACGATGGCGCCGGCGGTCACCGAGTCGGCGTAGTCGGCCGACTCCACGCCGACCATGCGTGCGTCGCCCGCCCGCACCAGTCGTTCCAGCTCGACGGCCAGACGGATCTTCTCCTCGGTCGTCGTCGCGGCCAGGCGCTCGTCGAAGAGCCGCAGCGGCGCGACGGGCGCCCCGTCCGGCTCGGCCAGGCCGGCGTGCTCGTCGGGCGTCCCGAACCGGGCGTTGTCGCGGGCCTCGGTGAGGCACTCGGCCACGGCCGCCTCGTCCACGCGGCCGGGGATGAGCGGGGTCCACGAGACGCCCTGGCGACCGTCCACCACGACCCGGATGCCCAGTGCGGCGGTGTCGGCGGCGACGAAGTGCTCGACCTCGCCGTCGTAGGCCCGGACCTCGGTCTCGGACTGCCAGGTGGCGACGGCCTCGAGCTGCTCACCCGGACCGGTCCGGTCGACGACGCCGTCGGCGACGGCCAGGAGCTCTTCGGGCGACATGGTCGGTCAGCCTGCCACAGGCGGCCTGCGCCCGTGGCCGGTTCCCGAGGGAGCTCCGACCGCTAGTTCTTCTTCGGCTTGAACGCGCCGGCGATCTGCTCGTGCGTGAAGCCCCCGAACTCCTCGCCGAGCATCGCGTAGCGGTAGAGGGCGGTCCGGAACACCCCGCTGAGGGCGGCCGAGAACACTGCGACCAGGACGAGGCCGACCACGGCGACGGCGATCCCGATGGCCAGCATGACCCCGCCGGCCGCACCACCGCCGGTGGCGGCGCCCAGCGCGATGAACGGCGTCGCCGCGACCACGACGACCAGCGCGGCCAGGAACGAGACGAGCCCGATCCCGCCGTTGCCCACGACGTTCTCGCCCCAGGTCCGCTTGAACGCCTCGGCGGACCGGGTGAACGCCTCCTTCACCCCGACCTGCTCGATCACCAGGATCGGCAGCACGAGCATCGTCACCAGCGCCCACGCCATGCCCACCAGGCTGATGACGATCCGGCCGACGACCCCGGCGCGCTGCTCGAGCGACTGGAGGATGAACGAGACCGAGGCGCTGATGGCGGCCCAGCCGGCGATCCGGCCCTTGTGCTGCCAGGCGGCGGCGAGCGCCGACTTCACCGTGGGGTCGCCCCCCGTCATCCGCTCGTTGGCGGCCAGCACCAGCGCGGCCTGGAAGAAGATCGCGACGTAGGCCGCCACGAAGTACGCCACGAGCAGGAGGGCCAGGCCACCGATGCCCGCCGGCCCGATGGACTGCGAGGTCTGGTCCGCCGTCGCGGAGGACGTGACGGAGGACGTGCCACCGTCGGCCACGAACAGGCCGGCGGCACCGAGCAGGAAGGGGGTGGCGGTGAGCAGCGTGGCGATGCCCGAGATCACCGGGAGCCACATCAGCTCCTTGTCCTCGCGCAGCACCAGCCACGACGACTTCACCAGACCGACCGAACGACGAAAGGTTCCCATCACGCCAGTATTCCGTGACGGCGACCGAACGCGGCGCGCCGGACCTCCCGGGGGTGGCGGCTCAGATGTTGGGGGCGTCCGACGCGAACGTGTCGCACCGGGCCGGGTCGCCCGACCGGTAGCCCCGGTCGAACCAGAACTGTCGCTGGGCGGCCGTGCCGTGGGTGTACGTCTCGGGGCGGGTGCGTCCCTCCGTGGCCTCCTGGATGCGGTCGTCGCCGACCGCCGCGGCGGCGGCCAGGCCGTCGCGGATGTCCGCCTCCGAGACGTTGGACAGGTAGCCCGTGTCCACCGCGTTGGCGGTCCAGACCCCGGCGTAGCAGTCCGCCTGCAGCTCGAGCCGCACCGAGCCCGACCGCGCGCCCTGACGGTCGCGGCCGGCGGAGTAGCCGAGCAGGGTCGACACGTGGTGGCCGTACTCGTGCGCCACGACGTAGGCCTGGGCGAACGGGCCGCCGCGCAGGTTGAACGGTGGCTGGCGCAGGACGTCGAAGAAGCTGAGGTCGATGAAGACGGTCTGGTCGGCCGGGCAGTAGAAGGGGCCGGTGGCCGAGGACGCCGGCCCGCACGCCGAGGTGGTCCGGCCGGAGAACAGCCGGGTCGGTGCCGGCTGGTACTTGAGCCCCGAGGCGGCAAAGACCCCGTCCCAGTAGCGCTGGACGCTGTTGACGACGCCCACGATCCGGCAGTCCTGCCGCTGGTCGGCGTCGGCGCCCGACCGGCAGTCGGCGACGGTCTGCCCACCGCCGACGACGGTCGTCGTGGGCCCGGCCTCGTTGAGGATGTTGGAGGACGACCCGGTCCCGCCGCCGCCGGCGCCCGCAGCGAGGAGCCCGAGGACCACCATCACGACCAGGCCGACGAGGCCGCCGCCGATCGACTTGCCGCCGCCAGGGATCCCCATCCCGCCGCCGGACCCTCCGCCGGCGCCGCCGAGCACGCCCCCGAGCACGTCCCCGAGCCCTCCCGGGAGCCCGCCGGGCAGGCCGCCGCCGCCCGACTGGCCGCGCACGTCCTGGATCTGGCCCGGGTCCAGCTGGGCGTCGTCGTTGAAGTCCATGTGTTCCCCCCTACGACCGTCGACGGCTGGTCAGACTCTAGGTGGCGACCGACCGGCGGCCGGCAGTCAGGCGTCGACGGGCCCGGCTGCGGCGCCGTCGGGGAGGCAGCGCGCCACGACGAGGGCCTGGTCCTCCGGCAGCGGCACGGAGTAGAGGAAGCCCTGGACCAGGTCGACGCCGAGCCCGGCGAGCGCCTCGTCCTGCGCCAGGGTCTCCACACCCTCGGCCACCACGCCGATGCCCAGCGTGGCAGCCACCTGGCACGCCGCCGCCGCCACCGTCTGACCGGTGCGCCCGGGCTCCAGCTCGGCCACGAACGTCTGGTCGATCTTGAGCAGGTCGACCGGGAAGCGGAGCAGGTGCGACAGCGACGAGAACCCCGTGCCGAAGTCGTCCAGCGCGATCCGCACGCCACGGCGCCGGAGCTCGACGAGCCGGCCCGCCACGACGTCGGGGGCCCGGACCAGCGCGCCCTCCGTGAGCTCGACGACGAGCCACGACAGGTCCACCCCGGCGGCCGCGGCCAGGTCGCACAGCGCCTCCACGAAGTCCGGCGCGGCCAGCTCGGTCGCCGAGACGTTGAACGACAGGTAGACGGCCTGGTCGGGCGACGCCCCCCGGTTGCGACGGCCGAGCAGCTCGAACGCCCGTCGGCGCACCCGCTCGTCGAGCTCCCGCAGGAGGCCGGCCTGCTCGGCGGCCGCGATGAACGAGCCGGCGGCCCGGACGGTGCCGTCGTCGGCGTGCCACCGGGCCAGGCACTCGAACCCGACGACCCCGCCGTCGGCCCGGCGGACGATGGGCTGGAACGCCGGACGGAACTCGTCGGCCTCGAGACCGCGGCGGACCGCGACCTCCATGCCATGACGGTCCTCGAGGTTGCGCTGCATCGCCGCGTCGAACAGCCGGACGGACTCGAGCGGGTCGCGCTTGGCCTCGAACATCGCCATGTCGGCACGTCGCAGCAGGTGCTCCGGGTCGGGGACGCCGTCACCCGGCGCGGCGGCGAGGGCGATCCCGACGCTGGCCCCCAGGTACCACTCCACGCCTGCGGACCGGAACGGCTCGCTGAGCGCGGCGACCAGCCGGCCGGCGAGCGCCTCGGCGTCGGCCTCGTCGACCAGGTCGGCGGCCACCACCACGAACTCGTCGCCGCCCAGACGGTGGGCGACGTCCTCGGGCCGCATCTGGGCCCGCAGCCGCTGCGCCGCCTCGACCAGCACGTCGTCGCCGAACGCGTGGCCGGCGGTGTCGTTGACCTGCTTGAACCGGTCGAGGTCCACGAACAGGAGGCCGACCGGGCCCGTCCGACGGTCGAGCCGCTGGAGCAGCTCGTAGCGGTTGGGCAGCCCCGTGAGCGGGTCGTGCCGGGCGATGAAGTCCAGCTCGTGCTGCGCGACCTCGGACAGCCGCAGCGCCTCCCGCTCGTCCCGGAGCGCCTCGGCGACCCGGGCGCCGACCAGCACCGCCAGCGCGGCCGTGGTCCCGACCAGCACGGCGGCGTTGACGTCCACGCCGACCGCGCTGGCCACCGACGCCGTGAGTGCCGGCGCCACCATGGCGGCCACCAGCAGGGCGATGGAGATGCCGTCCCGGGTGAGCTGCTCGCCGGTGGGCTCGGCGATCACCAGGCCGTCCTTCGCCACCGCCGCCAGACCCAGCCCCGCGTAGGAGACGACGTACAGCACGTTCGACCACTCGACCAGGAAGTCCTGCCCGCTCGCCGCGACGACGTAGAGGTAGTCGGCGGCGACGAAGAACCCCACGTGCAGCGCGAACCACCGGATCGCCGCGCCCCGCCGCGTAGCGGTGAGGAGCAGGCCGACCAGCCCCCCGACCAGGAACAGGTCGAGCAGCGGGTACGAGACCAGCACCAGGTGCTGCAGGAACCCCCGGGCCGACTCCAGGCTGCCGGGGGCCACCAGCAGGGTCTCCCAGGCCAGCAGCCCGAGCCCCATTGTCAGGACCAGGCCGTCCACGAGCGCCCGGACACCACGCGGGCCCGAGCGCCCGCGCGCCAGCAGGAACACGGAGGCGAACAGCGGCGGGTAGGTCAGCAGGTAGAGGATGTCGGCCGGCGAGACGTAGGGCGAGCTGCCGGTCAGGTCGAGCGCCGCCCACCATGCGTTGGCGACCGTGTCGAGCGCGATGACCAGGGTGAGCAGCGCCCACACCGTCCGGGAGGTCCCCGTCGACCGGCGGTACGCCCACCAGGCGACCACCGCGGTCAGGACGCCGGTCAGCGTGAGCGGCAGGTCCAGGTTGTCGAGGACCGGGGTGACCGGGATCCAGCCGAGCGACACCAGGACCTGGACGAGCGTGGTGGTGGCCACGAGCGGGACGAACCAGCGGCGCATGCGCCCGCGCTGCACCTCGTCCACCTCTGCGAGCTCGACCACGCCGGCAGGCTAACAGCGCGCCCCCGACGACCCACCGGGCCGCGGCCCGTGGCTCAGGCCGCAGTGCCGCCGATGGTGAGCCCGGCGCCCACCCGCAGCGTGGGCACGCCGTCGCCGACCGGCACGCCCTGGCCGTCCTTGCCGCAGGTGCCCGGGGCGCCCATGGCGAAGTCGTTCCCGACCGCGTCGATGGCCGACAGCACCGCCGGCCCGTTGCCGATCAGGTTGCCCTCGCGGAGGGGCTCGGTGATCTGCCCGTCCTCGATCAGGTAGGCCTCGGTCATCCCGAACACGAAGTCGCCCGTCGCCGTGTTGACCTGGCCACCGCCGAGGTGGGCGACGTAGACGCCCGACGGCGTGTCGGCCACGATCTCGTCCGGGCTGGAACCGCCGTCGACCAGGTAGGTGTTGGTCATCCGCACCATCGGCAGGTGCTGGTACGACTGCCGGCGCCCGTTCCCCGAGGACGGCCGGCCCTCCTTGCGCGCCCGGAGGCCGTCCCACATGTAGTCGACCAGCACGCCGTCCTGGATCAGGACGTTGCGCTGGGCCGGGCGACCCTCGTCGTCGACCGAGAAGCAGCCCCACTCGCCGCCCATCGTGCCGTCGTCGACCAGGGTCACGAGCGGCGACGCCACCTGCTCGCCGATGCGGCCGGCGAACACCGACGCACCCTTCGCCACCAGGTCGGCCTCGAGGCCGTGGCCGCACGCCTCGTGGAACATCACCCCGCCGCCGCCGGGGCCGATGACCACGGTCATCTCGCCGGCCGGCGCCGGACGGGCCCGGAGCTTGGTGATGGCCCGGTCGGCCGCGCGCCGCGCGAGGTCCTCGACGTCGTACCGGTCGAACAGCTCGAAGCCCACGGTGTGGCCCACGGACTCGCGCCCGGTCTGCATGCCGGTGTCGCCCGACGCGACGCACGAGACCGAGAACATCGTGCGGACCTGGTCGTCGGTGGCCAGGGTGCCGTCGGAGTTGGCCACCAGGATGCGGCGCACCGAGTCGGCGTACCGGGCGGTGACCTGCGTGATGGCGCCCCCCTGGGCCCGGGCGACCTCGTCGGCGGCCGCGAGCAGCTCGACCTTGCGGGACTTGGGGACGTCGCCCGGCAGGACGGCCACCACGTTGGGGCGCGGCGCACGGGTCTCCGACAGCGCGACCACGGTCGTGCCGGCGCCGGTGCCGCGTGCCGCGGCGGCCGCCGTCCGGGCGGCCGCGAGGAGCCCCTCCTCGGTCAGGTCGGAGGTGTGGGCGAACCCGGTCGACTCCCCCACCACCACGCGGATGCCCGCGCCACGGTCACGGCCGGAGGTGAGCTCCTCGACCTTGCCGTCGTCGAGCAGCGCCGAGGACGACCTGCGGTCCTCCACGAAGACCTCGGCGAACTCGGCGCCCTTCGACAACCCTTCGGCAAGTACTCGTTCGACCGTGGACTGCTCGATCACGTGTGCCTCTTCCCTAGGACGTGCGGCGTGGGTGCGCCGGGGGCCGCCGCCGGGTTGTGACCGGCGTCGGCTGAGTGCTTATCGTACAAACCGTGCCTGCGCGCCCCGGACTGAACGCCACCGTCGAGCTCGACGTGACCGACGCCGACACTGCGCTGGCCATGCGCACCGGGGTCGTGCCGGTGATTGCAACGCCCCGCATTGTCGCCCTGTTCGAGGAGGCGGCAGTACTCGCGGTCCACGAGCACCTCGACGAGGGCTGCTCGACCGTGGGCGTGAGCGTCCAGATGGAGCACGTCGCGCCGGTCGCCGTCGGCGGCCACGTGACCACCGAGGCCCTGCTCGACAAGGTCGAGGGACGGCGCCTGTCGTTCCGGGTCTCGGCCCGCGACGACCGAGGGCTCGTCGCCGCCGGCCGGGTCGTGCGGGTCGTGGTGGACGTCGAGGCCTTCCTCGACAAGACCCGCTCCTAGCGGCGCGGCCCCAGGAACCCGTAGAGGGCCTCCCACCAGCCGGCCGGGTGGTCGAACTGGGGGCTGTGGCCGGCGCCGGCCACCACGGCGAGCGTGGCGTTCGGGATGGTCGCCGCCATCCGCTCCGACGGGCCGACGAACCGGTGGTCCTCGTCGCCCACGATCACGAGCGTCTCGCAGTCCAGGTGTGCCAGGTGGTCCAGGCGGTCGCCCGGGTCGTAGAGCTCGATGGCCATCTTCGACCACATGGCGCCCGACGAGCGCAGGAACTTCTGGTCCTCGAACTCCTCGAACCCCGGGTCGCGCTCGAGCAGCGCCTGGTGCGCGGGCGACTCGAAGACCGGGCCGAACAGCTTCATGACCTCCAGCACCTTGGGCAGCCCCTCGTTGCGGCAGAGCTCCACACCGAGCTGGAGGATCTCCAGGTCCAGGCCCTCGACCGGGCCGTGGCAGGTGTCCATCAGGACCAGCCGGTCGAGCGTCGCACGGTCGGACCCGTCCGCCGCGTGGAGGTCCATGGCCACGACCTGGGCGACCATGCCCCCCATCGAGTGGCCGAGCAGGTCGTAGCGGTCCCAGCCGAGCGCCTCGACGATGCCGTGGACGTCGTCGGCGAAGTGCCGCAGGGAGTAGTCGTCCTCGGACTCCGGGGCGTGGCTGCCGCCGTGGCCGCGCAGGTCGGGGGCGACCACCCAGTACCCGGCCGCGGCCAGCGGGACCACGGCGTCGCGGAAGTCCTCCTTGGCGCCCGTGTAGCCGTGCACGAGCAGGAGCGGCGAACCACCGACGCCCGCCTCCAGCACCTCGAACTCCAGGTCACCGACCGCCAGGGTCCGCACTGCTGCCGTCTCGCCCACGCTCGCGTCCTCGTGTCGGGGCCGGTCGGGACCCGGCCATCGGGCTTCTGACGCTACCGCCGGTAGTGTGCCGATCGGCATGTCGGAGCAACCGGGGGACGCCCGCGACGAGATCGAGCGGGCCGAGGCGCTGGCCGAGATCGACGAGGCCACGCTGCCCCACGAGGTCCCGCGCAACGACTGGTGGAAGCTCGCGCTGCGCCTGGTCTTCAGCGTCGGGTTCCTGGCCCTGCTCATCTGGCGCCTCCCCGACGTCCGGCTCGGCGACATCTTCCCGACGCCCACCCCGATGTCGGCCGTGTGGATCGCGGTCGCCGTGGGGGTGCACGTCGTCGCCTACGTCCTGCAGACGCTGCGGTGGGCGCAGGTCTCCGACACCCTCGGGATCCACCTGCCGTTCCGACGGCTGTTCTCGCACCTGCTCGCCGGCGAGTTCGTGTCGAACGCGCTGCCCACCAGCTTCGGCGGCGACGTCGTGCGGGTCGTCCGGCAGGGCAACGACGTCGGCGACTACGCCGACTCGTTCGCCGCGACCGGGATCGAGCGGCTGACCGGGTGGCTGGTCCTGCCGCTCATCTCGTTCGTCGCGCTGGCGCTGCGGCCGGAGTACCTCCAGCTCGGCACTGCGTCGCTGGTCACCGTGCTGACCAACGTCGTCACGCTGCTCCTGCTGTGCAGCATCCTCTGGGCGGCGGGGCACGAGCGCGGTGCCGGGCGCCTGCTCGGCCGGGAGGGGTGGCGCCGCTACCTGGCTGCCGTGCACCTGGGCGTCGTCGCCTTCCGCCACCGGCCCGTCCAGGCCCTCAAGGTCGTCGCCGCCGGCGTGGGGTTCCAGCTCCTGCAGTGCGTCTCGGTCTGGGCCGCCGCCCGGGCGCTCGGGCTCGACCAGGTGGGGATCCTGACCGCCATGGCCTTCTTCCCGCCGACCGCCGTGATCCAGAACCTGCCGCTCGCCCTGGGCGGGCTGGGTGTCCGGGAGGCCATGTTCGTGCTGTTCCTGGGAGCGGTCGGGGTGCCGGACGCCCGGGCCATCGCCCTGGGCCTGACCGTCTACGTGGTGTTCGTCCTGGCCAGCCTCGCCGGTGCGCCCAGCTTTGCGGTCGGCGGCCGGGCCGGCCGGACCGCCGACGGCGCCGGACGGGCGGGCGGTACTGCCGCGGGGGACGCCGCGCCGTAGCATCGGGGTGCCCGACAGACCCGGGGGCAACTAGCGTGCCGGGGCGGACGGAGGCACCGGAGACCATGCAGCTGGAGAAGATCGAGAGCCCGTCGGACCTGCAGGGCCTTGACGACGCACAGCTCACGCAGCTCGCCGCCGAGATCCGCTCGTTCGTCGTCGACCGCGTCGAGGAGCACGGCGGGCACCTGGGGTCCAACCTGGGCGTGGTCGAGATCACGCTCGCCCTCCACCGGGTGTTCCGGTCGCCGGAGGACCTGATCCTGTGGGACACCGGCCACCAGGCCTACGTGCACAAGATCCTCACCGGCCGCCGCGACGACTTCGGGCTGCTCCGGCAGGAGGGCGGCCTGTCGGGCTACCCGAGCCGGACCGAGTCGGGGCACGACTGGATCGAGAACAGCCACGCGTCCACGGTGGTCTCCTACGCCCACGGCCTGGCCACCGCGTTCCACCTGCAGGGCGACGAGGACCGGCAGGTCGTCGCCGTGATCGGCGACGGTGCCCTGACCGGCGGCATGGCCTACGAGGGGCTCAACAACCTGGGCCACTCGGGCCGCAAGGCGATCATCGTCCTGAACGACAACGGCCGGTCGTACGCCCCCACCGCCTCACGGCTGGGCGAGAGCCTCTCCAAGATCCGGACCTCGGGCGCCTACAAGCGCAACCGGGCCCGCATGGACCGTGTGATCGCCGAGCTGCCGCTCAGCGCCTACCTGGAGAAGGGCGTCGAGGGGGCCAAGGCGGCCATCCGCGAGATCTTCGAGCCGCCGGCGTTCTTCGAGCAGCTCGGGGTCAAGTACCTGGGCCCCTACGACGGCCACGACATCGGCACCCTGGAGCAGGCGTTCCGGGCCGCGGCCGAGGTCGACGGTCCGGTCGTGGTCCACTGCCTCACCCAGAAGGGTCGCGGCTACGCGCCGGCGGAGAACGACCCCATCAAGAACATGCACGACACCTCGGAGCTCAAGGCCGGCTCGTTCACCGCCGCCTTCTCCGAGGCGGTGCTCGCCGAGGGCGCGGCACGGCCCGAGCTCGTGGCCATCACGGCCGCCATGCCCGACTCCACCGGCCTGCTGCCGTTCGGCGAGCAGTTCCCGGACCGCACGTTCGACGTCGGCATCGCCGAGCAGCACGCCGTCACGGCGGCGGCCGGCATGGCGATGGGCGGCCTCCGCCCCGTCGTCGCCGTCTACTCCACCTTCCTCACCCGGGCCTTCGACCAGGTGAACCTGGACGTCGGCCTCCACGGCCAGCCCGTGGTGTTCGTCCTCGACCGTGCCGGCGTGACCGGCGACGACGGCCCGTCCCACCACGGCCTCCTGGACATGGTGCTGCTGTCGAAGGTCCCGGACATGACGCTGTTCGCCCCCTCGAACTACGCCGAGGTCGGGCAGATGCTGCACGACGCGCTCGACCTCTGCACCGACGGTCCGGCCGCCATCCGGTTCGCCAAGACGATGCCGCCCGGCGACGACGACGGGTGCGGCAGCGGGCTCTCCGGCCGCAAGGTCCGCGCCGGCTCCGAGATCTGCCTGATCGGCGTGGGCAAGATGCTCGCCGCCGCCCGGGCCGCTGCCGACCGGCTCGCCGAGGAAGGCCTGGAGGTCACCGTGTGGGACCCCCGGGTGGTCAAGCCGCTCGACCCCGAGATGCTGGCCGACGCGGCGGGCCACCGGCTCGTGGTCACGGTCGAGGACGGCCTGCGCGACGGCGGCATCGGTGCCTCGGTGGCGGACTCGCTCTCCAAGCTGGCGCCGGTGGACGGCCCGCAGGTCCGGGTCCTCGGCGTGCCGAGCGTCTACCTGGCCCAGGGCAAGCCCGACACGATCCTGTCCCGCCTCGGCCTCGACGCCGACGGCGTGGTGGACGAGGTCATGTCGTGGGTCCGCGCCAACGCGGGCCACGCCGGCTGAGCCGGCTGCCGCCGACCGACTAGGTGTAGAAGGGGTTCTCGCCCGCGGCGTGGTCGGTGGCGTCCACGACCTCCCGCACCTCGGGGAGGTTCTCCATGATCGCCTTCCGGATGCCCTCCTGGAGGGTGGCTGCGCTCAGCGAGCAGCCCTGGCAGCCGCCGCCCATCTTCACGTAGACGTTCTGGTCGTCGTCGACGCCGACCAGCTCGGCGAAGCCGCCGTGCGCCGCCAGCCCGGGGTTGATGTGCTCGGCGAGGAGCGTCTCGACCTTCTCGGGGAGCTCGCCGGTCAGCTCCACGCTGATCCCGGCGAGCGGGTCCGGCCGGTTGGGGTTGCGGATCACGAGCCCGGTCTGGCCGGCCGTCGCCGGCAGGTCGAGCGCCGCACCGGCCAGCCGGTCGACGGAGTCCTCGGGCACGGCGACGGTCAGCGCACCCTCGCCCACCGTGTAGACGACGTGCCCGTCGGCCAGGTCGGCGACGGGCTCGAACCCCAGGTCGTAGGTGAACTCCGCGCCACGGATCCCGGTGATGGCGACCCGCAGCAGCAGCGACTCGGGGTCGGGCTCCTCGGCGCGGATGCCGAGGACCGTCTCGAGCGCCGCGTCGGACACCGACATCACGACGTCGTCATGGGCGGGGGACTCGGTGGTACTCATAATTTCCACCACCGTAGTAGTGGAAATACCCCGATGACTAGGCGTCCCCCAGGTCGAGGCCCATCTCCTCGGCCTCTGCGGCCAGCTCGAGCCACGACTCCTCGACCTGTGCCAGCCCCTCCGCGACCGCGGCCAGCTCCGCGGCGACGACGGCCAGCCGCTCGTGGTCGCCACCGGCGGCCGCCAGCTCCGCCGCCAGCTCGTCGTGGCGGGCCTGCTCCCCTGCCAGCGCCCGCGCCGCGGC
>CAIYXG010000502.1 GCA_903930035.1 uncultured Actinomycetes bacterium
CGACGTGGCCATCGCCTGCTGGCCGTGGGGCGCCTACCTGGGCGACGACGCCGTGACCAAGGGCGTGCGCATGAAGATCAGCACCTGGCTGCGCCACGACCACAACTCGATGCCGCCGGCCTCCAAGACCACGGGCAACTACGTGAACTCGTCGCTCGCCAAGGTCGAGGCCCTGCGCGCCGGGTACGACGAGGCGATCATGCTCAACCCGGCGGGCCTGGTGTCGGAGTGCACGGGCGAGAACATCTTCGTGGTCCGCGACGGCATGGTCATCACGCCGCCGACCTCGGCAGGCGCCCTCGAGGGCCTGACCCAGGACACCGTCATGCGGATCCTGCACGACATGGACGTCGACTACACGTTCGGCGACCTGACGCGCTCCGACCTCTACGTGTGCGACGAGATGTTCGTGTGCGGCACCGCGGCCGAGATCTCGGCGGTGAACTCCGTCGACGACCGCGACATCCCCTGCCCGGGCCCGATCACCACCGCCGTCGCCGACTTCTACGCGAAGGTCGTCCGCGGCCAGGTCGACGAGTACCGCGAGTGGGTGGAGCTCGTCGGATGACCGACCCCGCCCTGCCGTCGGTGGGGGCTCCTGCGGGCACGCCGACGGCCGTCGAGATCTTCGACACGACCCTGCGCGACGGCGCGCAGTTCGAGGGCATCTCGCTGAGCGTCGAGGACAAGCTCCGCGTCGCCGAGCAGCTGGACTGGCTGGGCGTGGCCTGGATCGAGGGCGGCTACCCGTTGGCCAACCCCAAGGACGAGGAGTTCTTCCGGCGCGCCGTCACCGAGCTGGACCTGCGGACCTCCACGCTGGTGGCGTTCGGCTCCACGCGCCGCAAGGCCGGCAAGGTCGACGACGACCCCACGCTCCGGGCGCTGGTGGAGGCCGGCACCTCGACCGTCTGCATCGTCGGCAAGTCGTGGGACTTCCACGTGACCGAGGCGCTCGAGACCACCCTCGACGAGGGCGTGGCGATGGTGGGGGACTCGGTGCGGTTCCTGCGCACTGCCGGCCTGCGGGTGTTCTTCGACGCCGAGCACTTCTTCGACGGCTACAAGGCCAACCCCGAGTTCGCCCTGCGGGTGCTCGAGGCGGCCGCCACCGAGGGCGCCGACTGTGTGGTCCTGTGCGACACCAACGGCGGCTCGCTGCCGCACGAGGTGCAGCGGATCACCGGCGAGGTCGTGTCGTACCTCGAGGGCGTCAAGGTCGGCATCCACACGCAGAACGACTCGGGCTGCGCTGTGGCCAACTCGGTCGCCGCAGTGCTGGGCGGCGCCCGCCAGGTGCAGGGGACCGTCAACGGGTACGGCGAGCGCACCGGCAACGCCAACCTCATGACGGTCATCCCGGACCTGACGCTCAAGCTGGGCATCGCCACGCTGCCCGAGGGCCGCATGGAGCGGCTGACCTCGGTCTCCCGCCACGTCGCCGAGCTCGTCAACCTGCCGCCGCACCCCGCCGACCCCTACGTGGGGTCGTCGGCGTTCGCGCACAAGGGCGGGCTCCACACCTCGGCCGTCGGGCGCGCCGGCGGTGCGTCCTACGAGCACGTCGACCCGGC
>CAIYXG010000503.1 GCA_903930035.1 uncultured Actinomycetes bacterium
CGCTAGCGGCTCAGGCGTCGTCGTCGGACTCGGCGAGGAGCTGGATCTCCCGCTCGAAGTCCTCGGGGTCCGAGAAGGACTTGTAGACACTGGCAAAGCGCACTGCGGCGACCCCGTCGAGCTTGCGGAGCTCCTCGAGGGCCAGCGCACCGACCTGGGCGCTCTCGACCTCGCCGCCGTGGACCTGCAGGCGGTCCTCCACCGACGCCAGGAGGGCACTGATCTGCTCCTCGTCGACCGGGCGGCCCTTGCACGCCGACCGGACGCCCTCGTCGACCTTGCGACGGTCGAACGGCTCTCGCCGGCCGTCACGCTTGACGACCATCGGGAGCGACTCCTCGATGCGCTCGAAGGTGGTGAACCGCGCGGCGCAGTGCTCGCACTGCCGACGGCGGCGGATGGAGGTGCCGTCGTCGCTCGACCGGGAGTCGACGACCTTGTCCTCGAGACCTCCACACGACGGGCAGCGCACGGCGGGGACGCTACCCGTGCGGGCTCGGCCGTGGGTGGCACGGGCGAGGACGACCGGCATCCCGGTCAGCGGGCCGGAACCTGGATGACGGAGCCGGCCTGCACACCGCCCGCCGCCGACACGAGCGACGGGTTCAGGTCGGCCAGGCGGGCCACGGCGTCGCGGCGGTCGCCGCCCGGGAGGAACCGGCCGGCGACCGACCAGAGGGTGTCGCCGGGCTGGACCTCGTAGGCCTGGGTGGCCACGGGCTCGGCCGTGAGCGCCGACGACAGCGCCGAGGTGGCCGCACCCACGACCTGCACCGCGGCCAGGAGTGCCAGCACGGCGACCGTGAGCGCCACCAGCCGGCGCCGCCGGTACATCTGGCGCCGCTGGACCGACCGGACGGACCGGCCACCCTCGATCAGCCGCAGCTCAGGAAGCTGTCGCTGCGGGGTCGGGGGGATGGCCGGGGCCGTGGCCAGCCGGCTGCGCCCGATCGGCGCGGCCGTCCCGCGGAGGGGACGCTGGGGGTCGGCGAGTCGCCGTGCGGTGCTGAGGTCGATCACTGCTGCCATGGGACCAGTCTCCTGAGGGGGTGCGACACGCCTGCTCCGGCCCAGTGCCCCAGCACCGCAGGGCCCGACCAGGTGGTCGAACGGATGTTCGGTCGTCATAGTATCGAACAGTTGTTCGATGTCAACCACAAAATCGAACGGATGTTCCACCACTTCCGGGCGCCGGGCTGCTACCGTGCCAAACACCTGTTCGACATACACCTGTTCGACCGGCCCGCCCCCGGGGCACGGCCCACCAAGGACAGCAAGGACATCAAGGACACCGAGAAATGGAGCTCCCATGACCGAGACCACCCTCACCAAGCGCCAGCAGGACATCCTGGTGTTCATCGAGCGCACCGTCTCCGAGCGGGGCTACCCGCCGTCGGTCCGCGAGATCGGCGAGGCCGTCGGCCTGGCCTCGCCCTCGACGGTGCACAGCCACCTGGCCACCCTCCAGCAGCTGGGCTACCTCCGTCGTGACCCCACGAAGCCCCGCGCCATCGAGGTCACCGGCGACTCCGAGAGCGGCATGACGGCCGAGCGTCGTCCCACCCGCCACGTGCCCCTCGTGGGCGACGTCGCTGCCGGCACGGGCGTGATCGCCCAGGAGGAGGTGGAGGAGCTCGTCCCGCTCCCGGCCGACTTCACCGGCGACGGCGAGCTCTTCATGCTCCGCGTGCGCGGCGAGTCGATGATCGAGGCCGGCATCCTGGACGGAGACTTCATCGTCGCCCGCGTCGAGACGCAGGCCCGCAACGGCGACGTCGTGGTGGCCGGGATCCCGGGCGAGGAGGCCACCGTGAAGACCTTCTTCAAGGACGGTCAGACCATCACGCTCCGGCCCGCCAACCCGACCATGGAGGACCTGGTCTACGCGGCCGACGAGGTCCAGATCTTCGGCAAGGTCGTCACGGTGCTCCGCAAGTACTGAGCCGCCACCCCGGCAGCCGCGCCGGCTGCGGCCGCGTCAGTTCTTGTGGAGGTCGGCGTTCAGCGTGCCCCACTCACCCTGGCGCGGCAGGACCTCCACTGCGCCGGTGGTGGAGTTGCGGCGGAACAGGAGCCCCGGCCGGCCGCTCAGGTCACGGGCCTTCTGGGTCGTGCCGTCCGGCAGCGTCACCACCGTGCCACCGGTGACGTAGAGACCCGCCTCCACCACGCAGCCGTCGCCGAGCGAGATCCCGATCCCGGCGTTGGCGCCGATCAGGCAGCCCTCGCCCACCGAGATCACCTCCTTGCCGCCGCCGCTCAGCGTGCCCATGATCGAGGCACCGCCACCCAGGTCGGACTCGCTGCCGACCACCACGCCGGCCGAGATGCGCCCCTCGACCATGGCGCTGCCGAGGGTGCCGGCGTTGAAGTTCACGAACCCCTCGTGCATCACGGTGGTGCCCTCGGCCAGGTGGGCGCCCAGGCGGACCCGGTCGGCGTCGGCCACCCGCACCCCGGTCGGCACGACGTAGTCGGTCATGCGGGGGAACTTGTCGACACTGGTGACGTTGACCGTGACGCCCTGGGCCTTGAGCCGGGCCCGGGCCATGGCGAAGGACGGCACGTCGCAGGGTCCGTGGTTGGTCCACACCACGTTGGCCAGGAGCCCGAACGCCCCGTCCAGGTTCACGCCGTGGGGGCGCACGAGCCGGTGGCTCAGCAGGTGGAGCCGCAGGTAGACGTCGTGGGCGTCCACCGGGGCCGCGGCCAGGTCCGACACGAAGGTCACGACCGGCGTCCGGACGACCGGCAGCACGGGCGCCTCGGGACGGGACTCGGCCAGGGCGGCCACCAGGCGGGCGTTGGCGTGCTCGCCGTCGTCGGCGAGCGCCGGGGCGAACACCTCGGCGAGCTGGGCCAGGACCTGCGGGGACAGCTCGTGGGTGCCGGTGGCGCCGTCGACCTCGAGCGCCGCGCCGAGCAGCGCGGCCGAGCCCAGGTTCTGACCCAGGTTGACCGCGCCGAACCACGTGTCGAGCACGGTGCCGTCGGCGGCCCGCGTGGCGGTGCCGATGCCGAAGGCGGCCGGCGGGGTCCAGCCCGCACGGCCCGTGGCCGACTCGATGACGGCCCGGAGGCCGTCCATGTCCGTGGGTCGGTCGGTGATCGGCACGTCGGTCCTCTGTCGGTCGCGGTCGGGATGGTCCGGTCCGGCACGCGGACGGCCCGGCGGGCGACGGTAGCGCGGCCGGCAGGGCCCGTCAGACGCCGCGGGCCAGCAGGTCGTCCAGGGCGGTGAAGGTGCGGTCCAGGCTGGCCCGTTCGACCCGCTCCTCGGCGGTGTGGGCGAGCGTCGGGTCGCCCGGACCCAGGTTGACCGCCGGCACGCCCCGCTCGGCGAAGCGGGCGACGTCGGTCCACCCCAGCTTGGCGGTGACACCCAGGTCGTGACGCCCCACCAGCGCCGCCACCACCGGGTGGTCGAGCGCCGGTGCGGCGGCCGAGGCGACGTCCACCACGACGAGCTCGTCGCCGTCGTCGAGGAAGGGGGCCAGGAACTCACGGACGTGCGCCTCGGCCTCCGCCGGGGTGCGGTCCGGCGCGAACCGGTGGCCGACGGTGATCGTCACCTGGTCCGGGACGACGTTGCCGGACACTCCCCCGTCGATGCCGACGGCGAGCAGCGCCTCGTGGAACTGGCAGCCCGAGAGCACCGGCTGCCGGGGCTCGTACGCGTCGAGCGCGGTGAGCAGGGCCCCCGCCCGGTGGACGGCGTTGCGCCCCATCCAGGCCCGCGCTGTGTGGGCCCGTGCCCCGGCCAACGTGACCTGGCAGCGCAACGTGCCCTGGCAGCCGGCCTCGACCTGGCCGTCGGTGGGCTCCCCCAGGATGGCGACGTCCGCGACGAGCAGGTCGGGGCGCTCCTCGAAGAGCTCGCCCAGTCCGCTGTGGACCGCCGCCACCTCCTCCCGTGCGTAGACGACGTAGGTGACGTCCACGGCCGGGGCGGTGTGGCGGTCGGCCAGCTCGAGCAGGACGGCCAGCCCGCCCTTCATGTCGGCGGCGCCGAGTCCCCAGAGGGTGTCGCCCTCAGTGCGGCCGGGCAGGTTGCCGTTGGCCGGGACCGTGTCGCTGTGCCCGCCCAGCAGGACCCGCGTGGCCCGCCCCAGGTCGGTCCGGGCCACGACGTTGTCCCCGACGCGGTCGACCGCGAGGTGGTCGCAGGCGCGCAGGCGCGCCTCCACCAGGTCGGCGAGCGGCTGCTCCTCGAAGCTGGGCGACGCGACGTCGACGAGCTCCGCGGTCAGTCCGAGGAGGTCCGGCAGGTCAGCCAATGCCCGGCGGAGGTGGCGGCGGAGCCTGCGGGGGCACAGGCGGAGCCTGCGGAGCCTGCGGGGGCTGGGCCGGGTACGACGGGGGCTCCGCCGGGTACGGCGGGGCCTGCGGCGCGGCAACGGGCGCCACGGGGGTGCCCGGACCTGCTCCCGGCGGGGGCACGTCGGTACCGGGCTGCTGCCGCTTCTTCCAGCGGCTGCGGGCGACGAGCGAGGCAATCAGCAGCGCGATCCCCACGACGACCAGCAGGCCGCCGGCCGCTCCGACGGCGACGCCGGTCGCGATGGTCGAGAGGTTGCTCGGGAAGCCGATCACCGCGAACTCACCGGTACCCGTGCCCTCGCAGACGACGCGGTAGCGCTCGCCCTCCGTGGTCTCGAAGGTCGAGTCCACCACGAAGTCCTGGTCGGCGCTGCCGCCGGAGAGGTCGGCGCTCGGCGTGTCGAGCTGGACGGCCGTGCCTGCGGAGTCCTGGGCGGCGCAGAGTGCCTCGCCGGTGCGCACCACGGCGGCGGTCGAGCCGGTCCCCTCGAACTCGAAGGTGTCGCCGTAGGGCACACCCTCGAGGTTGGACAGCGAGTCGAAGAACTCCGACACCGGGCCGGCGGCCACGGCGCCGCCGCCGACA